>JBFEPU010000108.1:0-8766 GCA_041549915.1 Anaerolineae bacterium
CAGACCAGAACGCTGGGTGTTGAGGACGCTCCCACCCAGACGTGGAAGACATGCCTTGGGTTTCCGTGGCGCCTATGCTATACTAGCCAGGGAAGAGCCTCAGCCGTACCTTGCCCAGTGGCGGAACGATGTCTGAGATTGAACTGACTCCTGAACAGAAGCAGATTGTGTTGGCGCCAGTCGGTGAGCCGCGCGCGGTCTTTCTCGAAGGTCCAGCGGGGTGTGGCAAGACCACTGCGGGCGTACGACGTATGTTGTATCTGCTGGATGTGGGTGTGCGCGCAGACCGCACGCTGGTGTGGGTGCCCCAGCGTTCCCTCGGCCGGCCCTACAGAGAGGCGCGTCGCCATCCCAGCGCGCGGCCCGGGACGCTGGTGGATGTGCTGAGCGTGGATGGTCTGGCGAGGCGCACGATCGATCTTTTCTGGCCTGTCACTGCGGAGAGGGCGGGTTTCGACCCGACACGCGGGCCGGTCTTCCTGACGCTGGAAACGACCCAGTACTACATGGATCAGGTGCTGGAGCCGTTTGTGGAAGCAGGGGCTTTCGGTGACGTGACCGTGTCTCGCAATCGGCTGCTCAGCCAGATCATTGACAATCTCAACAAGGCAGCTCTGGTGGGCTTCTCGCACACGGAGATCGGAGCGCGGCTGATTGCGGCCTGGGATGGTCCAAGCAGCCGCGAGCGCGTGTACGAAGCGGTGCAGCTCGCGGGCAGCGCCTTTCGGGACTATTGCCTGCAGCACAATCTGCTTGACTTTTCGCTGCAGCTCGAGACATTCGCGCGCCATGTCTGGCCGTGCCCTGAGTGCAAGGCCTACTTGCTGCGGCGCTACCGACATGTAATCGCTGACAATGTCGAAGAAGACGTTCCCGTGGCGCACGATCTGTTGCGCCAATGGCTCACCGAGGCCGCTTCGGCACTGCTCATCTACGACCAGGATGGTGGTCTGCGGACCTACTTGGGCGCGGATCCGGTCGGGGCGCGGGCGCTGTCTGAACAGTGTGAGCAGCGGGTCACTCTCAGTGCGTCCTTTGTATCCTCGGACGCTGTTCAGGCCTTGAGCAGCGGCCTGCTACGTCAAGCGCCGGCGGAGCGAACCGATCGCGGTGAACCTGGACCCACGCTGGTTCAACTCGAGGGTTCCCTGAGCTCGCTGCAAGGTCACTTTCATACGCAGCTGCTATTCAAGGTAGTCGATGAGGTACTCCGCCTGACCCGCGATGAGCAAGTGCTGCCAGGCGAGATCGCAATTGTCGCTCCCTTTGTGGATGATGCCCTGCGCTTTGCTTTGGTGAATGAATTCGAGCGCCATGGCACTCGCGTGCGCACGCACCGTCCGTCACGTGCCCTGCATGATGAGCCTGCCATACGGTGTCTGCTGACCCTGTGCCAGTTGGCGCACCCGCATTGGGAGATGAGTCCGCCGCACCATGACATGGCCCAGACCCTGGTCCAGGCCATAGACGGCCTGGATTGGGTGCGCGCCAGCTATCTGACAGACATAGTGTATCGCATCGAGAAGCGCCGGCCGCGGATGTACCGGTTCGCCCAGCTTCAACCTCAAGCGCAGGAGCGCATCACCTTTGGTCTGGGCATGCGCTTCGATGCGCTGCTGGGCTGGGTGGAAGCCTATACGGCCCAGCCGCCGGTCCTGCTGGATCTCTTCCTGAGCAGGGTATTCGAAGAGGTGTTGGCTCGTCCCGGCTACGGGTTTCACCTGAACTATGACGCTGCGGCTGCGGCGGCCAGCTTGATCGAGTCGGTGCTCAAGTTCCGCTGGGCCTTGGACGTCGACGAGGTTGAGGAGGTCGGTACGCGCTACCTGCGCATGGTACAGTCAGGGGTAGTGGCTGCGCAGTACCTTCATGGCTGGCGTGCTCCGACGGAGGATGCCGTGTTCATCGGGCCAGCCTACACCTTCCTTACTGAAAACCGGCCCGTCGACTATCAGTTCTGGCTGAATGCCAACAGCCCTTCTTGGGGCCGGCGTCTCTATCAGCCGCTCACCCATCCCTTCGTGTTGACCCGTCACTGGCAGCGCCAGCGGAAGTGGACAGAGGAAGACGAGTTCCAGGCTGGCCAAGCCATGCTCAGGCGCGTGGTGCTGGGCCTGCTGCGGCGCTGCCGGCAGAAGGTGTACCTTGGCATCAGTGAGCTGAACCCCCGTGGTCGCGAAGAGCGAGGACCGCTGTTGGAGTGGGTTCAGCGCCTGTTGCGAGAAACGCAACGGACGCAGGGAAGAGTAGATGTTCAGGCCACGTAGTGCCCAGCAGGAGGCACTGGCCTACCAGGGAGGGAGACTGGGTGTGGCCGCCGTGCCTGGGAGCGGCAAGACCGAGGTGCTCTCAGCGCTGGCTGCACGCCTGGTGGCCGGGCAACTTGATGACGGCCAGGAAGTGCTCGTTGTGACCCTGGTGAACTCCGCCGTGGACAACTTCACAAGTCGCATTCATCGTTTCTTGGGCGAACAGTACAAGCTCCTGCCCGGTGTGGGGTACCGGGTGCGCACCTTGCACGGGTTGTCGCACGACATTGTGCGCGAGCGGCCCAGCTTGGTGGGGCTTGCGGACGACTTTGCCATTGCTGACGACCGGGAGGCGAACTCCATTCTCGATGATGCAGTACGTTCCTGGTTGCGTGTTCATCCCGAACTACTGGAGGAATACCTCGATCCCGAGACAGAAGAGTGGCGCCTCGGCAGGATTGCCAGGCGATGGTGGCCGGACATGATGCGCGACACTGCCCGTGCATTTATCCGGCGTGCGAAGGATCGCCAGTGGTCTCCGGAGGTGCTGAACAGCTGGCTGCTCTCGCAGGAGCAGCCCTGGGCGCTGGCCCGGTTCTGCATTGATACCTACACCGACTATCAGCGCAGCCTGTCCTACCGGGGCAAAGTGGACTTTGATGATCTTGTCAGGCACGCCATCTCAGCGCTGCGCTTGGATGAGGGCTACCTGGACCGCCTCCGTCATCGGTGGCCATTTGTACTGGAGGACGAAGCTCAGGACTCGAGCGAGCTTCAGCAGGACTTGTTGGAGCTGTTGACAGGCCCTGCTGGAAGGTGGGTGCGGGTGGGGGACGTGAACCAGGCGGTGTTCCACACCTTCACAACGGCCGATCCACGCCTCCTGCGGGAGTTCCTGGCAAAGCGAGAGGTAACGACGGTCGAGATGACAGAGTCTGGACGATCGGCGCAGCCGATTGTTGAGCTGGCCAATCACCTGGTGCATTGGACGGTTCACGAGCATCCCTTGGCGGCCGCGCGCTCGGCTTTCCGCCTGCAACATATCGAGCTGACCCAAGGTGGAGACCCGCAACCGAATCCACCTGAGGAGGAATGCCGCATTCATTTTCATGCAAACAGGCTTGGTCCTGATCAAGAAGTCCGCACCGTGGTCAGTTCCCTTGTCAAGTGGGTGCCAGAGCATCGGCAGAGCACCGTCGTGGTGCTTGTGCCCGACAATGAGCGTGGGGTCAAATTTGCGCAGGCCTTGCGGCAGAAGGGGCTGCACTGTGTAGAACTGCTCAACAGTACCGGTCCAACCAGGGACACGGCAGCGATACTGGAGGCGGTTCTGCTGCACCTGGCTGATCCGGAAAACCCGCAGAGACTGGGCGATACTTTCCTGGCCTGGCAGTGGCGTGAACGTGAGGAAAAGGAGCGTTCCGACCACCTTCGTCGGCTGGCGCGCCGGCTGCGAAAGTGCACCCAGGTTGAGGATTACTTGTGGCCGCGGCTGGCGGCGGACTGGCTGAGCGAGCAGGATCTTGCTGAGGACGAGGAAGGTCAGGAGCTGCTATCGGAATTCCGTCGCGTCGCACAGCGCTGGCACAGAGCCGCGGGTTTGCCCATAGACCAGCTGCTCCTGACCTTGTCGCAGGATCTGTTCGAGGACCCTGCAGACCTGGCTCGTTCCTACCATTTTGCAGCGGTCCTGCGGGATTATGGTGATGCCAACCCACGCTGGCGGCTGGGGGAACTGGCTCAGGAGCTACGTGTGGTGGCCAGGAATGAGCGGCGGTTTGTGGGCCTTTCTGCCGAGGACACAGGTTTTGACCCGGAGCGCTACAAGGGCCAGGTCGTGGTGGCGACGATGCATCGGGCAAAGGGCCTGGAGTGGGACCGCGTCCATCTGACTGCAGTCAACAACTACGATTTCCCCTCCGGAGATGAGCTGGAGCGCTACCGAGGGGAGCCTTGGTATGTGCGCGATGACCTGAGCCTGACAGCAGAGGCCCTGGGTCAACTCGAAGCGCTTCGCCCCGACGGTCAGCCGTACGTCGAGGGGCGGCCTTCAAGGCAGGCTCGTCTGGACTATATCAGGGAGAGGCTTCGCCTGCTGTACGTGGGCATCACGCGTGCAAAGCGTGAGCTGATCGTAACCTGGAACACAGGCAAATACGAGGCCGATCCCAAGCAGCCGGCGCTGGCCTTTACCGAACTGCGTACGTTCTGGGAGCAGCATCTCCGTCCAGCGCCAGCTCCGGAGCGAGATGAGGGGGCTGTCGTTGATGCTACCTGAGGGATTTGTCTTCAGTCAGAGCAGTCTGCAGGACTATCAGGATTGCCCCCGGCGCTTCCAGCTGCGCTACCTGCAGCACCGCCGCTGGCCTGCGCCGGAGACAGCGGATGCGCTGAGATTTGAGCACTATATGCAGCAGGGCTATGCATTTCACCGCTTGATGCGGCAGTTGCACTCGGGCGTTGCAGCAGAGGCGTTGGGCGCCGCAGTGGCTTCTGATCCCGATCTCGCTGGTTGGTGGGCCAACTACTTGGCGTCGCCACCTCGTGATCTCCCGCAGGATGTCTGTGAGGCCGAGGTGATGTTGTCCACTGGTTTGGCTGGGAATCGCCTGGAAGCGCGGTACGACCTCCTGGTGGGCAGGCCTGCAGAGCGGTGGGTCATTGTAGACTGGAAAACCAGTCGCCACCGCCTCAGCCGCTCTTGGCTGCATCAGCGTTTGCAGACCCGCATCTATCCACTGGTACTCGTTTCTGCTGGGACCCAACTGAACGGAGGTGAACCTGTCGTTGCAGAGCACGTGGAGATGCTCTACTGGTTCGCCGAATTCCCCGCTCAGGCGGAGCGGTTTGTCTACAGTGCCAGCGCGCTCGCTGCGGATACGGCCCTGCTGGAGGGTATGATCCGGGAGATTACCGAGCGGGGGGAAGACGAGTTTGCCAAGACAGAGAACAGAGGTCTGTGTCGTTACTGTGTGTATCGATCCCTCTGTTGGGACGACATCGAAGCCGGCATGTTGGCTGAAGTGGACGATATTGAAGATCTCGAGGCCGACCTGGAGGAGATTGACCTCGAGGCGATTGCTCCCATTCCTTTCTGAGGATCTACTCTCCAGGCGGGGCGCGTAGCTCTGTCTGGCCGACCTTGCTTTCGACCGACTGCTCAGCTTCGAGCCGACATGCAGTCGAAGTTGCCGTGTGCACGAGTGACAGGCCATGAAGTGGTTGGAGCCACAACCCATAGATATCCCCGAGCAACTCGAAGCTGCCGTAGCGGGGCATCCCTTGGTGGCACAGGCTCTGGCGCGCCGCGGGGTTCGCAGCGCAGAGGACGCGCTTGCGTTCCTGGATGCTGCGCACTATCGCCCCACGTCGCCATTTGAGCTGCCGGATATGCGGCTAGCAGTCGAGCGTCTGCAGGCTGCCATTGGGGCTGGCGAAGGGATTCTGGTGTGGGGTGATTTCGATGTCGATGGTTTGACGGCCACCGCCCTGCTCGTGGAAGCACTGCGCGAGCTGGGGGCTGAGCCGCACTGGTATATCCCCGACCGGCGCACCGAATCACATGGAGTGCACTGGAATTCGTTGCAGCGCTTCTTGGGGCGAGGCGTGCGCGTACTGCTGACCTGTGACACAGGCATCTCCGCACATCAAGAGGTGGCCCTCGCACGCAAGGCCGGCCTGGACGTGCTGATCACAGACCATCACGACCTGCCGCCCAGGATCCCCAGAGCCCACGCGGTGGTCAATCCAAAGCGCCTGTCAAAGGAGCACCCGTTGAGACACCTATCGGGCGCAGGCGTGGCCTACGAGCTTGCCGAGGCGTTGGGTGCCAGCGAGCGCGGGCTGGATCTGGTCGCCCTGGGCCTGGTGGCTGATGTGGTATCCATGCGTGGTGAAGTCCGCTACCTCGTGCAGCGTGGCCTCCGACTCTTGCGCAAGGCAGAGCGCATTGGGCTGCAGGCGTTGCTGGAAGTTGCTGAGACCGATGCGAGCGCGTTGGACGAAGATCACATCAGCTACCTGCTGGCTCCGCGAGTGAACGCGCTGGGCCGCCTGTCAGATGCTTCTGCGGCAGTGGAGCTGTTTACCACACAGGATGTAGTGCGCGCCCGCACCATCGCCGCCCAAATGGAGGCGCTGAATGTACGACGCCAGTTCCTCAGCCGCCAGGTAACGGCAGCCGCAGAAGGTCAGGTGGCAAGCGATCCAGCGTTGACCTCTGGTCCAGTGCTGGTGCTGTCGCATGCCGAGTGGCCAGGGTCGGTGTTGGGCATCGCTGCAAGTCGCCTGGCTGAACGCTACCACAAACCGGCGGTCCTGATCGCGACGCCGCCGGGAGAGGCAGCACGAGGTTCGGCGCGATCCGTGCCAGGCATTGACATCCACGCAGCTCTGGCTGCCCATCGCGACTTGCTGACCCGCTTTGGTGGACACCCGATGGCTGCGGGTTTTTCACTGCCTGGAGACTGCATCCCGGAACTGCGACGCGCTTTGGCGAAAACGGTCGCTGAGAGCATCGGCGAGCTCCTGCCGGAGAGGGAGCTGCCGATAGAATCGTACTTCTCCTTGCCCCAACTCAGGCTGGATCTAGCGGACGAGCTTGCACGCTTGGCGCCATTTGGCGTGGACAACCCTCCACCCTATCTGGCCACAATGCGGCTGCGGGTTGCAGAGTCGCGCACCATTGGTCGCACGGCTGAGCATCGTAGGCTGGAGGTACAGGACGAGGAGGGGCATGGTGCAGAGGTTCTCTGGTGGCAGGCAGCTGACCTGCCGCTGCCCGAAGGTCTCTTCGATCTGGCCTACGTGCTGCGCGTTAGCGAGTTTCGTGGCGAGCGCAGGCTGCAGCTCGAGTGGGTTGATGGGCGCTGGGCTGAAGAACCGGCTGTTGAGCTTGTCGCGGCAGCTGTGGCTCCGGCTGTGGCCGACTACCGGGCGCTGCCGAGCCCCTTCCCCGTGCTTCAAGCCCTGTGGGACGCCAGCACGATGCAGATCTGGGCAGAAGCCGTTTCTTTGACCGGTTTCCCGGCGCGCGTCCGCAGCCAGTTACAACCGGCAAGGGCACTGATCGTGTGGACAGCACCACCTAGCTCTGTCATATGGCAGCGGGTGCTCGAGCACGTGCGACCGGAACACGTCTATCTGTTTGCGGTCGATCCGCAGATTGATCGCCTGGATGCCTTCTTGCGACGGCTCGGGGGACTGGTCAAGCACGCACTGAGCACCCAGAGCGGACGACTTGAGTGGTCTGAGATGGCTGCAGCGATGGCTCACCGAGTAGAGGCCGTTCAGACCGGCGTGCACTGGCTGGCTGCCAAGGGACAAGTGTCGCTTGTGGCGGAGGAAGATGGCGCGGCCATTCTCGAGGGCGGAGGCGTCGCCGATGCAGACGAGGAGCGGACGGTCCGACGCCAACTGCAAGACCTATTGGCTGAGACAGCAGCATACCGCCAGTACTTTCGGGCGGCAGAGTCTCATGTGCTGTTCGCCGCTTGAGACGCTGCAAGACGTGCCAATCGCAGGCAGCGGATGGGCTGTGTTTGGGGAGCAAGTGCGGTTACCGTACGAGAGCGTCGTCTGCACGCGGCCAGTGGATTTTGGCGTGGTGAGTCACGCGATGTGATCGGCGGAGGGCAAGAATGCGGCAAGAGTACGTCGTTGGCTTGGACCTGGGTGGCACGCAGATAAGGGCTTGCCTGGCGGATGCGCAAGGAGAGATCTTGTCACAGGTGCGGCAGCCGACACTGGCGCGCGAGGGTCCACAGCGAGTAATGGATCGCATGAAGGAGGCGATCCATGAGGTGCTGCAAGGCGTACAACGCAATGCGGTGCGGAGTATCGGCATCGCAGCACCCGGTCCGTTGGATCCGCTCACAGGGATGGTCATTGCACCTCCGAACCTGCCAGGCTGGAACGACGTGCCGTTGAGTGACATAATGTCCAGAAGCTTCGATCTTCCAGTGTTTATCAATAACGACGCAAACCTAGCCGGTTTGGCGGAACACCGCTTCGGAGGTGGCCGGGGCACTCTGGACATGATCTACCTGACGATCAGCACTGGACTCGGAGGCGGGATCATCTGTGGGGGCCAATTGCTGCTGGGCGCGCACGGCTTGGCTGGAGAGCCCGGCCACACAATCGTCGATCCGGCAGGCCCACCGTGCGGCTGTGGGAATGCAGGTTGCCTCGAAGCCATGGCAGCGGGGCCGGCGATTGCCAGTTACGCCTCAGAGTTGATTCGTCAAGGGCGAGGTTCGTCGCTGGCTGGCCACATAGCGGGCGGGGAGGAGCTTACCGGTGAGATGGTAGGCGAGGCGGCGCAAGCTGGCGATGGCGTGGCACTGCAGTCGGTAAGGCGAGCCGCATACTACCTTGGAATCGGAGCGCTTAATCTGATCCACATCTTTGATCCACAGATGGTCATACTGGGTGGGGGCGTCACCAAGCTGGGCCCGCTTCTCTTTGATCCCGTGCGTGCCTGGGTCCTTGGTCACGCAATGGCTCCGGTTCAGCGATA
>JBFEPU010000109.1:0-8697 GCA_041549915.1 Anaerolineae bacterium
CGCTATGGGAGGAAGGAAGAAGCTTCTGCTGGTCGCGAGGGAAGTGACAAGTCCGGCTGAGCTGAGATTGCGTTCTTGCTGACTGCCCGAGGGTGCTAGGCTGCACATCAACGTGTACCATGATGCCTGCTGAACCGCTGCTGTCGGACCGGTCACCTGAGGCTGCGGGCACGCTTGGCCTGTGGCAAAGGATACTGGCTGCAAGAGTGAGAAAGTTCTTTGACAGTCTGCGCTCCAAAATAGCCATTGGGCTGTTTCTGCCGCTCCTTGCAACGCTGTCCCTGTTCTCGTACGTCCAGTACACCAACCAGCGGTCTTTGCTGATGCGAAATCTGGAACTGTTAGCGGAGAACGCTGGCCAGATAGTGGAAGGGAGCCTGCAACACGCAATGCTTGCTCACGACTTTCGCAATGTGCAGGAGATTGTGGACGGCATTGTCGTGGAGCAGGGTGTGCTAGATCTTCTTCTCCTGGACAAGCAGGGGCAGGTGGTGCTCTCTGCAGGGATTGAGAACCCAGGGGCCACGATGGCCCTGTCTGAGCCCACTTGCCAAGCGTGCCATCAACATGAAGCCGCCAGCCGCAACGAGAGCGTGATCTTGACAGGTCTGCAGGGAACCAGGGTGTTCCGCAACGTAAACTCCCTCGAGAACGGGGCAGCCTGCCAGCAGTGCCATGACTCACGGGAGCGCACCAGCGGTGTGCTGATTACCGATCTGTCCCTGGCGGATGTCGACCGGCAGCTGGCCGTTCTCAAGCGCAACAGTTTGCTGTGGTCGGGTGGTTCGCTGCTCGTCATCCTGCTGGTCGTCTATGTGATGATGAGCCGGATGGTTGTCAGCCGTCTCGAGCAGTTTGTGGAAGCTATCACGCGGCTTGGTCAGGGGCAGCTTGATGAGCGATTAAAGATTGCAGGCTCAGATGAGATCGGACAATTGGCTCGCTCCTTCAATCGCATGGCGGAGGGTCTCCAAGAAAAGGAGAAGCTCGAGGAGCGGCTCGAGGAACAGAGCACAGCTCTGGACAAGGCGGAGCTAGCCCTCCAAAACCTGAGAAGACTTGTCAGCCAGGGACCAGCGGCCACCCTGCGCGTGGCCCATGAACTCCGGTCTCCAGCAGCTTCCATCTACCAGACTCTAGATGTGCTGCTTCAGGGCTACGCTGGCGGCGACCGCGAGAGCCAGGCGAGTCTGCTGTCCCTGGTGCGAGATCGTGCCCGAGCCATGCACGCCATGGTGAATGATCTGCTTCACCTGGGTGCCATTCGGAAGGCTGAACAGGAGAGAAAAGTCGCGCCCGTGCAGTTAGCGGACGCGCTGTGGCGGGTGGTTCCGCCGTTGCGGATCAGGGCAACACTGAAGGGAGTCGATCTGCAACTCGAGGTACCAGAGTCTTTGCCATCGGTCGGTGCCAGCGAAGAGCATCTTGTGCAACTGTGGTCAAACCTGATCGACAACGCGATCAAGTACACTGACCCCGGGGGGAAAGTAGTGGTACAGATCGCTCTGGAAGACAGCTGGGTCATGGGAACGGTCGAGGACACAGGAATCGGCATCGACCCGGAGGAGAAGGAGCGCGTCTTCGAGGAGTTCTACCGTGCAAGAAACGCCAGGCAGGTCGAGCCTTACGGGACGGGGCTGGGCCTTTCCGTGGTGCAGCGGGTGGTGGAGCTGTATGGCGGCCGCCTTGACCTCGAGTCGGAGCCGGGCAAAGGCACCAAGTTCACATTCGCCTTTCCCAGGCTGGAAGCCGCGGCCGCTGGACAAGCAGCTTGACGGTGGCGCTTCGATGGTTGGCTCGGCGTAGATGTGCTGGTGGAATCGGCTGGCGTGGGAATCTGTGAGGCACGCGCCTGAAGAAAGGATGGCAGGTACAAGTGGTGTCTGTGGAAGAAGAGGAGATCAAGACATTCCGTGACCTTCAGAATGAGGTCATTGTCGCTGGGCTGTGCGGCAAATGCGGCGGCTGCGTTTCCTTCTGCTCCGCTGATCAGTTGCACGCGTTGGAGATGGGTGAGGACGAGCTCCCGCGGTACGTGGATGAGGAGAAGTGCCTGACGTGCGGTATATGTTACATGATCTGCCCGGTGACGCAAGACCTGGATGCGGAAGTGCAAAGCAGGTTCGGTTGGGAGCCTCCGATCGGAGCCCACGAGGCAATCGCCTCTGCCAGGGCGAGGGATGATCAGGTCCGTCGAGTGGCCACGGACGGAGGAGTCGTGACCGCGCTGCTCATGTATCTCATGGACAAGCATCTCATCGATGCTGCAATCGTGTCCCGCAGGAGCACTGCCTTCAGCCGTCAGCCGATGATCGCCACTACGCGCGAGGACCTGATCACTGCAGCTGGCTCACACTTTGCGGGCTCGTCTCATTTGGAGGAGTTGGGCGACAGATACACGACCTATTCTCCCACAATGTCGGCCGTCCGCAGCTTGCAGAGCCAGTACCTGCGACACGTGGCCATGGTGGGCACACCCTGTCAGATCAGGACGGTCAGGAAAATGCAGACCTTGGGTATTCTGCCAGCCCATCTCATCAGCTACACCATTGGGCTCTTCTGCATGGAGAACTTTTCCTTCGATGCGCTTGCCAGGGAGAAACTCGAAGGGAAGCTGCACATCGACTTTGAAGACATCGACAAGCTGAACATCAAGGATGATGTGATCATTTCGCTGGCAGATGGGACGACCATTCACGTGCCTTTTGAGGATGTGGACGACGTGGCGCGGCCAGCTTGTCTGGCCTGCACGGACTTTTCCAACGAGTACGCCGACCTGTCAGCAGGAGGTCTGGGATCTCCCGACGGCTATACCACCATCCTGATGCGCACCGAAAAGGGGAGCCAACTGTACAGCGAGGCGCTGCGGCAAGGGTATATTGAGCAAGCAGGGTTTGTTGGTCCGGCAGAGTTGGCGAGCGAAAAGACGAAGATGATGGCCAAGGTATTCGCCTTTGCCCGGCGGAAACGCGAGCGCGGCGAGGCTCGATTGAGCGATGCGCTTTCGCTGTAGCTGAGCCGAAGTGAGGTGAAGGAAGGTGTCACAAGTGGCTGAAGAAGTGCTGGTGATTGGCGGAGGGGCCGCTGGCATCCAGGCAGCTCTCGATCTGGCGGACATGGGGCTCAAGGTGCATGTAGTAGAAAAGAAGCCGAGCATCGGCGGTCGGATGGCGCAACTTGACAAGACTTTCCCCACCAACGACTGCGCGCTGTGCATATTGGCTCCCAAAATGGCCGAGTGCTCCCGACATCCCAATATCACGTTGCATACGTACTCCGAAGTACAAGACGTGACTGGCTCGCTGGGCAACTTTTCGGTCAGAGTGCTCAAGCGGCCGCGGTACGTGGACGAAGGTGCATGTACTGGCTGCGGAGACTGCTTCCGGAAATGTCCGGCAAAAGTCCCCGATGAGTTCGACATGAGCCTTCGCATGCGTGAGGCCATCCACATGTACTTTCTGCAGGCCGTGCCAGCTGTGGCGACCATTGACCCCGAGCGCTGTCTCTATCTCACAAAGGGGCGCTGCGGGATCTGCGCCAAGATATGCCAGGCTGGTGCAGTGAACTATGACCAGCAGAGCCAGGAGATTGCTCTTGACGTGGGCGCCATTGTGGTAGCGGTCGGCTTCGACCCATTTGACCCCGCAGTCCTCAAGCATTACGGCTATGGGAGGTACAGGAACGTTATCACGTCTCTGGAGTACGAGCGGCTGATCAGCGCCTCCGGCCCGACTGGTGGCCACCTGGTCCGCCTTTCGGACCGCGGGCCGGTCAAGCGCCTGGGATTTCTGCAATGTGTAGGCTCCAGAAGCCTGCAACACCACCGGTTCTGTTCCTCCGTATGCTGCATGTACGCCAGCAAGGAGGCGATACTGGCCAACGAGCACGATCCAGAGGTGCGTTCGACCATCTACTACACCGACCTGCGTGCGGCGGGCAAGGGCTTCCAAGAGTACACTGCCAGGGCAGAGCGTGACTACAAAGTCACCTACGTGCGGTCCCGGGTGGCGGAGATTGTCCAGGATGACAACGAGAATCCGGTCATCTGCTTCGAGGACCTAGTGTCAGCCAAACCTGGCCGGGATACGGTGGATCTGGCCGTGTTAGCGATCAGTCTAGCGCCAAGGCGGGGCGCGGACGAGCTGGCGACGGTGCTGGGCGTCGAGCTGGATGAGGACAACTTCATCAAGACCGAGCCGTTCTCTCCAGTGGACACGACGCGGCCTGGGGTATTCGCGTGCGGGTACTGCCGCGGACCGGCGGACATTCCCGAATCGGTAGCCCAGGCCAGTGGTGCTGCCGCACGCGCTGCCGAGGCGATCTTCAGCGCGGCAGCATGATGCCGCTTGGCGGGAAGCGACAGGAGAAGATTCACATAGCTGACAAGAGGGGTCTCGAGTCATGAACAAAGACGTTATGGTCATCGGTGGTGGGATATCGGGCATTCAGTCCGCTCTTGATCTTGCCGACATGGGCATCCATGTGCATCTTGTAGAGAGGGCGCCCAGCATTGGCGGCCGCATGGCTCAGCTAGACAAGACTTTTCCCACAAATGACTGCGCCATCTGCATCCTGTCTCCGAAGCTGGCCGACTGCTCTCGGCATTCCAACATCACCCTGCACACCTACTCAGAGGTTGGCGAGGTGACAGGCTCAGCAGGCAACTTTCAGGTGAAGGTGGTCAAGCACGCGCGCTACGTGGACGAGAAGAAGTGTACGTCCTGTGCCGATTGCGAGAAGGTGTGTCCGGTCTCGTTGCCGGACGAGTTCAACCAGGAGCTGAGTGAGCGCACTGCGATCTATCGACCCTATGCACAGGCTGTCCCCAATGCATATCTGGTGACCAAGCGGGGGACATCTCCGTGCAAGGCTACGTGTCCCGCGGAGACCAGTGCTCAAGGGTATGTCGCGCTGATCGCTCAAGGGCGCTATGAAGAGGCTCTGGGGGTCATCAAGCAGTACAACCCGTTCCCGGCGACCGTGGGGCGGGTGTGCACCCACCCGTGCGAAGCAGAATGCAACCGCGGTGAGCTGGATCAACCGGTGAGCATCTGCGCTTTGAAGCGCTTTGTGGCTGACAAGGTGTACGCGGGGGGCGGGCAGCTTGAAGGAGAAGGTGAACAGGCCACTGACGAGATGCCCCAGGCTGCGCCGCCGCGCAGGGAGCAGCAGGTGGCTATCGTGGGCGCTGGTCCGGCTGGCCTAAGCGCAGCGCATTTCCTGGCCAGGATGGGCTATCCGGTGACGGTGTTCGATGCCCTGCCCGTGGCTGGTGGAATGATGCGTGTCGGTATCCCCTCCTATCGCCTTCCGCGTGAGGTACTGCAGCGGGAGATTGACAGTATCCTCGACCTCGGCGTGGAGCTGAAGCTTGGGACTGCTGTAGACGATGTGAGCGCGCTCTTTGATCAGGGGTTTGAGGCCATCTTCCTGGCCATCGGAGCGCACGAAGCGCAGCACTTGAACATCCCGGGCGAGGAGGCGGAGGGTGTGTACCATGGCGTGCCGTTCCTGCGGGCGGTGAACCTGGCCGAACAGACAGCGTTGGGCGGCAAGGTGGTGGTCGTTGGTGGCGGGAATACAGCCGTCGACGCTGCGCGTACGGCTGTCCGCCTGGGAGCGGAGGAAGTGACAATTGCCTACCGCCGCACCCGTTCGGAGATGCCGGCCAACTCCTGGGAAGTGGACGATGCGGAGCTCGAGGGAGTCAGGCTGGAGTTGCTCACTCAGCCCGTGGAAGTGCTGTCCGACAACAGCCGCGTGGCAGGCGTGCGCTGTGTGCGCATGCGACTAGGCGAGCCGGATGCGAGTGGGCGTCCACGCCCCATTCCTATCGAAGACAGCGAATTCGTATTGCAGGCCGACGCACTGATTGCAGCCGTGGCACAGGCTCCTGAAGTGAGCTTCCTGAAGCCAGATGATGGCCTGGAGCTGACCCCGCGGGGTGTATTTGTCGTGAATCCGCAGACACTGGAGACGAGCAGACCGGGTGTTTTTGCCGGGGGCGACGCGGCGCGGGGTCCAGGCGCGCTCATCTGGGCCATCGCAGATGGGAGACGTGCAGCGCTGTCTATCGATCGCTACTTTCGCGGGGAGCCACTGCTGACTCCACGCGAACTGCAGCCCCTCCCGGTGGCTCATCCGACAGAGTCCGAGATCGCTGAACTGATTGCGCTGGGTGAGGTCAACATGGAAGCTCGCGTGGCAATGCCCACCGTGCCTGTGCGAGAACGGTTGCAGGATTTTCGAGAGGTCGAGCTGGGCTTGACCGAGGAACAGGCGCGGGCGGAAGCGGCACGCTGTCTGCGCTGTGGCATCTGTTCTGAATGCTGGCGCTGCGTGGACGTTTGCGGCCTGCATTGCATAGACCACCAGATGACTGACGAGACTCTCGCGTTGGACGTCGGTGCCATCGTGGTCGCAACCGGGTTTGACCCGTTCGATCCATCCGTGGTGAAGCAGTACGGGTATGGGAAATACAAGAACGTGGTCACTTCCCTGGAGTACGAGAGGCTGCTCAGCGCTGCCGGCCCAACACGCGGTCACCTCGTGCGCCTGTCGGACGACAAGCCGGTGAAGCGACTGGGGTTCATTCAGTGTGTGGGCTCGAGAGATGTAAAGCACTTTCGATTCTGTTCCGCCGCATGCTGCATGTATGCCACCAAGGGGGCGATCCTGGCCAATGAACACGACCGGGAGGTGCAATCCAGGGTGTTCTACACCGATTTGCGCGCCGCCGGAAAAGGTTTCCAGGAGTATGTGGCGCGAGCGGAGCGTGACTATAACGTAAGCTATGTGCGCTCGCGTGTCGCCGAGGTCATGCAAGACGAACACGAGAACCCAGTCATCTGCTACGAGGACACGTGGTCCGGTGAGGCCAAGCGGGAAACAGTCGATATGGCCGTGCTCGCGATCAGCCTGGTGCCACGGCGTGGCGCGAAGGAGCTGGCCGAGGTCTTGGGCCTCGAGCTGGACGAACACAATTTCATCAAGACCGAATCGTACTCACCGATCGACACCATGCGACCCGGCATGTTTGCCTGCGGCTACTGCCGTGGGCCCGCTGACATCCCAGAGTCAGTGGCCCAAGCAAGTGCTGCAGCTGCTCGCGCCGCGGAGACGGTGATGGGGGTGGTCACAGTATGAGCGAAGCTAAGGTCGGTGTCTTCATTTGCCATTGTGGGAGCAACATCGCTGGCTTCTTGGATTTGCCAGCACTGGTTGAGTACGCGCAGCAACTGCCAAACGTTGGCTTTGTACAGGATAATCTCTACACCTGTGCCGACGCCGGACGGGCGCAGATTGCCAAAGCGATTGTCGAGCAGGATCTGAATCGCGTGGTGGTCGCTTCTTGCACTCCTAGAACGCACGAGCCTCTCTTCCGCTCTACTTGCCAGCAGGCCGGGCTGAACCCCTACCTGTTCGAGTTTGTCAACATCCGGGACCAGTGCTCGTGGGTGCACATGCAAGAGCGCGAGCGGGCCACAGAGAAGGCCAAGGACCTGATTCGCATGGGCGTCTCGCGCGCGGTGTTCTTGGAACCAGGCGAGGAGATCGAGGTGGATGTTGTCCCAGCTGCGCTGGTAGTCGGTGCAGGGCTGGCCGGGTTGACTGCTGCCCTCAGTCTCGCCAATCGGGGCCTGGAGGTGAAACTGGTCGAGCGTGAGTCGACCATGGGCGGTTTGTTGAGAAGCAAGCATCGCCTGTACCCGACGGGCGACGCTGCAGCGTCCTGGGTCGGGACCAAGATAGAGGCAGTCAAGAAGCACCCCAACATTGAAGTCTTCACTGAAGCGGCAGTGCGGGCTGTGCGCGGCTTTGTGGGGAACTATGAGGTCCTTGTTGAGCAAGGCGGCAGGGAGTTTGGCTTCAGCGTGGGGGCAGTCATTGTTGCCACCGGGGCAAAGGTGTTCGAACCCATCGGGCAATACCGTTACGATGGCGACAAAGTGATCACCCAGGCGGACTTTGAAAAGTCGTTGGTGGACAAGCATGGGGAGCTTGACCCGGGGGTGCGTTCCATAGTCATGATCCAGTGCGTTGGCTCGCGCAACGAAGAGCGACCGTATTGTTCCCGCATCTGTTGCATGACAGCCGTCAAGAACGCTCTCTTCATCAAGGAAGCCAATCCCGACATTGGCGTGTACGTTATCTATCGCGACATGCTGACCCTTGGGGCAGTGTACGAGGCGCTGTACCGCGAGGCCAGAGGGCGCGGGGTGATTTTCCTGCAGTACAGCCCGGACGCACCGCCAACGGTCGGCGACGGTCAGGTGACCGTGTACGACGAGCTGCTGGGTCAGACCCTCACCGTGCCCAGTGATCTGGTCGTGCTGGCCAGTCCTTTGGTAGGGCAGGAGGGTGCCGCCGATCTGGCCCAAATGCTCAAGGTCCCGGTCGATGAGCACGGCTTTTTCCTGGAAGCTCATGTTAAGCTGCGGCCCCTGGATTTCGCTACCGACGGCATGTACCTTTGCGGCTGCGCTCACTGGCCATCCGACGTTGGCGAGACCGTGGCTCAGGCTCACGGTGCTGCTGCTCGAGCTGCGATTCTCCTGGGGGCCGGGGCGGTGGCAGTCGAGCCAATCGTATCGGTGGTCGATGAAGACGCCTGCATCGGCTGTGGGCTGTGTGAGACGGTGTGCCCATACACAGCCATTGTACTCAAGGACGCAGAGGTAGGCCGAAAGGCCAGCA
>JBFEPU010000110.1:0-8618 GCA_041549915.1 Anaerolineae bacterium
GACAGTCTGGCCAGATTCGGCACGTCGAGGATATGCTTGATGCCCTGCTTGCGCAGTTCATCAAGTATCGCGGCAGGGTGGGCAAGTCCCGACCTGCCGATGCCTGAGGCGTCCGATCCAGAGAGCAGGAAGCCATTGACGGCTTCAGCCGGGTAGGTGAGCGGCACATTGATCACGCCGACACGCCGTCCTGTGGCGCTGAGCAAACGCCAGAAAGGGTCTCTCTTGCGGTCAGCCGCGCTGACCGGGCGCCAGGTGGTAGCATCCTGCGCAGACGGGCTGCCAAAACCGTAGATCCCGTGCTGTCCAGGGGTGCAGCCCGTCACCATCGACGTCCAGGAGGCAGCACTGTTCAGGTTCGGCCAGGCCAGGAGCGTGCCTTGCACTCCTTCATTGATCAACTTGGCAAATGCAGGCAGATGCCCTGCCTGTGCCCAGGGCCTGATGAGATCGAGGGTCGCCCCATCGAGGCCGATAATCAAGGTACGCGGTCGGTCTACGACGATCGTCTCCTCCCTGCACCTGCACCATGCGCCGGCGCCAGCCACCGATCAAGCAGCGCCATAGTCGAGCGATCTGAGGTGCAGGAGGTTGTGAACGTTGATGTTGTACTTGTTCATTACGCACTTGTGGCACAGGCACCCCGGAACCGGCTCAGCGCGCTGTGGCATGGTGATTCCCTGCCGTCGAAACGCATGGTAGCGCGCTGAGTGCCATATTTCACGCAGAGGCTGCTCACCGGCGCGGCCCATCACAATCTCAGACCCGAGACACGGCCTCCAGGTCCCGTCAAGATCAAACTCGGCATACATCCATCCAATGTAGCAGGGGATCTTCCGGTAGAGCTGTGTGGTGTCCAGCACGCCGGAGCGGATGTACAAGTTGCTGTCAAGATAGTCTCGAGCGTTGGTGTGGATGCCTAGGCTCTGTGCAAGGGGTATGCAGTCCCGTAGTTGTCGCCGCAGCTCGACTTCCTCCTCTGGGTTGAGAAGGACCTGCGCCAGCTCACCCTCTGCGCGCGCCGGGCGGAACAAGATTTCGCGCACGCCCAGCTCGTGAGCATGTTCCACCATCCGCCGAACGCCGCGGTAGTTCGCCTTGTGGATAACGTGCAGGGTTGAAACGTGCGGCGTGCCCGCTTGCGCCAGCCCCTTGATCACGTCTGACAGTCGCTCGAATTGTCCTGGTCTGCCTGAGGGATGCACACGCAGCCACGTCTCTGCGTCTCCGGCGTGGATGCTGAAGCGAAAGTGTGCACGCTGAGTCGCCCACAGTTCGGCGCGGGCGTGGTCGACTGCCAGCCCATTTGTGATCACGTAGGGCTCCATGTCCAGCTCCGTGATCAGCTCGAGAAAGCGATCAAACTCGGGATGCAGCGCCGGCTCCCCATCACCGCATAGCACGACGCGGAAGGCGCCCATGGCATGTGACTCGCGGATAATGGTCTCCAAGATGGCAGGGTCCATGAAGGGACGCTCGCGCGAGCGAACGTCGGTCTGCTGTGTGTCACCAGACGCGGCATGTTTCAGCAGCCGCGAGTGGCACCAGCACATCAGACAATCCGTATTGCAGGGATCGGCGATTGCCAGAGCTATTGATCGTGGCCCGCAAAACGTCCAGCGGCCGGTGGCCATGCCCAGCAGGGCCCGTGCACCGCACAACATGTCCCGAAACCTTGGCGCCATAGTCCTCTTCCTTAGCTTTTCGTCGCCTGCAAGAACAGCGGCCGACTCGAGCTCTCAGCGACGATCAGACGGTTGCCCAACCAGGAACCTGATCAGCATCTCGGCATTCTGCTGTACGTCCGGCCCCAGGCCAAAGCGGTAGACCTGTGCGCGCCTGACCAGCTGCAGGCTGGTGAGCAAGCGGGAGCCCGCCAGGCCAGCCTTGCCCAGGATTTCCCACGCTGATCGCTCCAACACAAACTCCACACCTTGGTACAATCCCAGTCCCACCACGCTGTTCTTGATAAGTGGGCCGATGGCGGCGCGGCGACTCGCTGGGCGGATGAACGGGTCACCTGTCAGCCAGCGCTCGCCCAGTAGGATACTGCCGATGGGACATGGCTGCCCAATCTGCTGGGCAAAGTGTGCTACATCGATCAGTGTCTTGGGCCCGAACTCCATGCGCTGCACCGTCCTGCAGTAGCCGGCGGCCGCGTCTGGCGGTTCCTCACCCGCGCGCACGCCAATGCGGATTGGGAAGGGATAGACTTGACCGCTGCGCGATACGAGGGGCGAATCCTCGGAGAGCAGCTTGATAACTTGTGAGCCCAGCACGCGCATGGCGAGGGTTGTCTTTCCCCCGCCCATCGGCAGCAGGATCAACGTTGCACGGCCGCCAGCTTGGACGCCAAGCGCATGCACGCGGTGCAGCCCTATGCTGTCCAGGTATTCCCCTACCTGCGAAAGCATGGTCAGGAACGCGATTTCGTGCGCTAGGTCCCGCTCTACACAATACACGCGGTAGCTGTTCTGGTTGTGATTCACGGTCATCAGCCCGCGCCCGGAATAGTCAAGATACGAAAGGTTCCCATCGCGGTAGACGATGTTGCGCGGCGAGTGCAGCGTAGCGGGCAAGGACGGGAGGTCTGCCCAAGCCGGCGTCTCAGACACAATCTCGATATGTGAGTGCGTGTGCCCGGGCGTGGCACGGAAATGGGAGAAATCGCGATGCACGTCCTCGAGCACGCCCTCATCCTCGCTATGGACCGCAACGCGCAAACCGTAAAAATCAAACCAGAGAGCATTGTGTTCGCCTGCGCGGGCCGTGCCCGAACCGGAGCCCGTCGCCGATCCTTGGACAGACATCCTGTCTCCCTCAGGCCGCTGGCAGGCCGTCCGGCGCGTCCACAACCCGCACTGGCTGGCCCACGGAGGCCGACTGCACGGCGGCAAGCGCTACCTGAACAGCCCGCCGGCCATCAACAAGGGTGCACTCTGGCTGTTTGCCGAGGCGAACGCAGTCGACCAGATGCTGCCACTCGCTCACGAACGAAGCGGCATAGTCGCTCTTCCCGCTGCGACTGAACAGCGCCCGTGGCAGTTCCTTGAGGGTGTGCATGAGGCCAGCGAAGCGCACTTGAGGGTCGCCGGGGCGGCGCGAAGCAGGGAGAAAGCGCAGGCCATCGAACTGTAGACATGACAATTGCAGCCGTCCGCGCTCCCCGAAGACATCCACCTGGAAATGGGAGCCTGTGCCCTCGACAATTGTGGTGGCAGCCAGTGTGCCGTCGGCCATGCGCGCCACAACGCTTCCCATGTCATCGTCGCTGTACTCTGAGCGGGTCAGGCCAAACACCTCTTCCACTTCGCGCTCGAGTAGAAAACGCCACAAGTCATACTCGTGAACGCCGGCCTCGATTAGCGCGCCACCACCAAGCTCCCGGCATCTTCGCCACTGCGGGCCGGCATCTGCCTGATGTCCCTGTCGGGCCATCACCGTGCGGATCATATGGATCGGTCCAAGCTCACCACGTTGAATCATCGCCCGCGCCTGGCGCACCAGACGATGCCAGCGCATGTTGAAGCCGACCGTTGAGACGCCAGTGGACCGCTCGGCCTGCCGTACAAGTTGATCGCACTCGCTGAGGGATAGCGCTAGAGGCTTCTCAACCAGGACATGCTTCCCCGCGTCCAGGGCTGCAGAAGCCACGGCCGCGTGGAACCTTGCTGGCACGCAGACTGCCACCACCGCGACATCGGGATCCTTCAAGAGCAGCGAGTCGTTCGTGTAGCCGCGCGGAATGTTGAACTCTTCGACTGCTCGCTGCAGGCGATTGGCGTCCAGGTCGGCAGCGGCGATCACTGTGGCCCCGCTGACGTGCCGCAGGGCGGGCAGGTGTCCTTGTATGGCTACCTGCCCGCAGCCGATGATCCCGATTTTGATCTGACGATGGGCGTCTTCCATAGCCGAACCTCCTCAAGTGATTCTCATATCTATTCTCAGATGGGTGGTGACTGCGGGATCATTTTCTCGCAGTGTCTGCAGATAGCAGGCAGGGGCTGGGCTGGATCGCAAAGCGGAAGTCGAATCTGCGCCATTGTCGGCCCGTTCCATACGCCGGGGTCCAAGAAGTGGCCCCACCGGCTATCCGATCCTATGGCGGCGCAAGGTCCGATCGAGCCGTCACCGCCAATGTTGAGCTGCCGGAACGGCCTGATGCAGTGCCGCGCGTGCGCGCTGCGCGGGTACAGACCGGGCGTCGACACAGGCAACCCAAAGTCCTGACGCCGAAGGTCGTCGACCCACGCTTGCACCACCGGGTCGTCTTCGTAGAGACACAGCGATTCATCGTAGCCCGGGAGCCCACGCAGGGCCAGGTTCCTCAGCTTCACACCGTCGACGCCCAGCCCTTTGGACAGGCGCACGAATTCGACCGCTCGGGACAGCGACGACCGGGTGCAGATGTAGCTGGTCCGAAGAACGTGGGGATAGCCGCCTGGCAGGCGCCGGCGTGCTAGTTCGCGTACAGCCTCCAGTACCTCATCGGAAAGCGAGCCTCGGGCACCGGTCACCTGGGTGAAGCTTGGCGCGTCAGTTCCGTACAGGCTGACGCACAGGTATTCTAGAGGCGCCTGCAACAGCGCATCGATCTTGCCGTGAAGGAGCGTGCCATTGGTGTTGATGTGCACCCTCATTCGCCGCTCGTGCGCAAGGTGGATCATGTCGAAGAGATGGGGGTTGAGAAACGGCTCGCCCCCTCCCAAACTGACTGAGATAGCGTGTGGAAAGCGGTCCAGTATCTGCCTGAACGTGTCCATCGTCAAGTCGCAGTACTGTGGTTTGTGCAGGTTCTCGGGGTTGCCATGCAGGCAGTGGCCGCACTGCAGATTGCACCGCGCCGTGATATCCAGAGACAGCCACATGGGGTCATAGGGCAGCTGGGTTGCCCGGAAGCCGCGCAGGGCGTGGGATCCAAAGCGCAGCGTATTGGTGATCTGCGCCGGGCGGTGATCGCGGAACAGGAAGACCAGCTTCCCCAGCGTGCTCAGGTTGAAGAATCTTCTTGCCAAGGCGGACTCTCCCCTATTGGCTAGCAAAGATGTTTCGGCCGCGCACCAGCGCCAGGAACTGGCGCACATGTTTGGGCCTCAGCCGCCGCTCCCGAAGACAGCCACTTCGTAGCTGGGAGTCATTGGTGTAGCGGCGCGGAATGTTGAACCGGTCAGCTGCCCGTTGCAGGCGATGGTCGTCCAGGTCGGCGGCGGCGATCGCCTTGGCCCCGCTGACGTGCCGCAGGGCCGGTAGGTGTCCCCTAAGGGCTGCCTGCCCGCAGCCGATGATTCCGATCTTGATCTGACGACGGTCGTCTTCCATAGCCGAACCCCTCACTTGATTCTCATATCTATTCTCAGATGGGCGGTGACTGCGGGATCATGCTCTCGCAGTGGTTGCAGATAGCCGGCAGGGGCTGGGCTGCGTCGCACAGCGCAAGTCGTATCTGTGCCATCGTCGGCCCGTTCCACACGTCTGGGTCCAGAAAGTGGCCGCACCGGCTATCCGCCCCGATCGTGCAGCAAGGCCCGATCGACCCGTCACCACAAATGTTGAGTTGCTCGAATGGCTTGATGCAGCGCCGCGCCTGCCCGCTGCGACGGTACAGGCCGGGCAACGACACTGGCAGCCCAAAGTGCTGGCGCCGAATGTCGTCGGCCCACGCTTGCACAATCGGGTCGTCTTCGTAGAGGCACATCGATTCATCGCGGCCCTTCAGCCCATACAGATACAGATTCCTCAGCTTCACGCTGTCGACGCCCAGACTCTCGGATAGGCGCACGAACTCAATCGCTTGGGACAGTGATGGCCGCGTACAGATGTAACTGGTTCGCAGAAGGTGGGGGTAGCCACCTGACCGGCGTCGGCGTGCCAGTTCCTGCACCCCCTCCAGCACCTGGTCGAAAAGCGAGCCCCGGGCGCCGGTCACCTGCGTGAAGCTTGGCGCGTCGGTTCCGTACAGGCTGACGCACAGGTGTTCCACAGGCGCTTCTAACAGCGCATCGATCCTGCCGTGCAGGAGCGTGCCATTGGTGTTGATGTGCACTCTCATTCGCCGCTCGCGCGCAAGGTGGATCATGTCTAGGAGGTTGGGGTTGAGAAACGGCTCGCCGCCCCCCAGACTGACGGAGATGGCGCTCGGGAAGCGGTCCAGTATCTGCCGGAACGTGTCCATCGTCATATCGCAAAACTGGGGTTTGTGCAGATTCTCGGGGTTGCCATGCGGGCAGTGACGGCACTGCAGGTTGCAGCGTGCTGTAATGTCCAGAGACAGCCACACTGGTTCGTAGGGCAGCTGCCTTGCCCCGAAGCCGCGCAGGGCGTGGGATCCAAAGCGCAGCGTGTTCGTGATCTGCGACGGGCTGTGGTCGCGGATAAGAAAGGCTACCTTCCCCAGTGTACTCGGGTTGAAGAACGCCCTTGCCAAAGTCGGGTCCTCCCCTACTGGCCGGCAAAGATGTTTCGGCCGCGCGCCAGCGCGATGAACTGGCGCACATGCTTGCGCTGCAGCCGTCGCTCCCTCAAAAAGTGCCAAACATAGCCTGGATTCAGAATGCCACTTCGGCCAATCCGATGCTTCCAATCCTCCAGCTCGTCCCGGCTCAAGTACAGGCTCGGACACAGCGGTGAGCCGGAATCGACATAGTCCTCTACCTGGAGCTCCCTGTCCAAGAGTCCCAATCGTCGAAAGTCCGCATATACCGTCGTGCCAGGCCAGGGTCGAACCTGCTTCAGGTAGAAGCTAGCAACGGGTTCTTCTCGCAGGAACTGTTCGATCTTGCGCAGGCTTTGTGCACTGTCCCACGGCCAACCTATGTAGAAGAACAGAAGCGGCTTGATGCCCGCCTCGCGGACAGCATTAACCGATCTGCGCACCAATTCGGGACTCTGCCCGGCACGCAGTTGTCGGGCCACCTCAGGGTCAAGTGTCTCCACGGCTATCATCACCTCGGTGCAGCCGGAAGCGTGGTAGAGCTGTAGCAGCTCAGGATCTGCCTGTTCAGGCCGCATGTCCGCGCGCCAGCTGATGGGTAGTCTTCGGTCGATCAGCTCACGGCAAAGATCCTCTGTCCAGCGTCGATTGGAGGGCAGGTCGGGGTCAAGGAGGAGGATTCGCGGCACACGTTCGGCCACGGCCTCAATCTCACCTACCACGTGTTCTAGTTTGCGCTTGCCCTGCGTTGTGCGCGAGTAGCGGCAGAACCGGTGTCGTGCCGTGCAGCCTCTTCCAGGCGTGATGCCCACCGCCTGGTAGGAGTCCAGAGGCCATTGTCTCAGCAACGGGGCACAGCTGACGAGGTGCGATAGATCTGTGCAGCGGGGGTGCTCTCCTGTGTCCAGCAACGTGTCGCCGTCGCGCACGATGAGGCCCGGGTATTGAGGGCGAGTGTCGGTGCGCCAGCTGTCCAGTAGCGCGGCAAGACTGAGCTGCCGCTCCCACAGGCGAACGGCGGCGTCGATGAACGGGCGGCGCTGCAACGTCCCGGCCTCAAAGCCGGCGTAGGCTTCATTCAGCACCATGGCGGTCTGGCATCCCCCCCCTTTGGCCCTGCGCAGCCAATCGACATCGCGGTGGAAGGAGTGCAACACGGAGACCCACACCACGGCGACCTGGTACGGTGAAAAATCCAACTCGGCACTGTCCAGGTCGTGCACATCAACTTCGTGTCCGTTATCTTGCAGGTAGGCGGCGGTCAGGAGTATCTCGCTGGGCACAAAGCGCTCGTCCACCATACCGGTTGCACTCTGGTCCCGTGACACAAACTTCCCGTCTGCTGCTGAAGGCGGGTTCAGTAGGAGCACTCTCACCGCATCATCCCCTCTAGACGTTCAATCTACCGTCGCACTAAAGTACAGCATTCCCTGCTGCAGGCCTCCGAGAAAAGCACCGACAAACAGCGACGCATCTGCCGCATAGCGCAGTGCCGCAAAGGCCGCTCCCAGCCACACCCCGAATTGGCGCACATCCGGCCAGGCATAGGCGATGATCTGAGACAGTGCCGCGGCACCTAGCACCCCGCCGGCAACTGGCTGTCCCAGGCCCCATGCCGCCAGTGCGCCAAGCACGAGGAGGTGGATAGCCAGCCAGCGCGTGAAGAACACCACGATGCCAACTGGCGAATGGACATAGTAGAGACAGGTGTAGCGTTCGGCTCCTCGTGGCTGCTTCATCCGCGCATAGAATTCGATCGCCCTATCGTTGTGCTTGGCAAACACATAAGGATGATACAGACCGTACCGAAACCACTGCCGAACCAACTGGCGCAGTGTCGTCGGGTTGTGGTGTGCCACAACGGCCTGAGGCCGCAGATAGAGGGACCAGTTGTGCTTGTACAGGCGGACGCACAAGTCACAGTCTTCACCGGTAGCACACTTTGGGTCAAAGCCGTGTGTCTGCTGCACAGCTGTACGGCGAAAGGCCACGTTAGCACCCGCAAAGAAGGGGGCCAGTGTAGGATGATCCGCGCTCGTCAGATAGCCCTCTTCCTGCAGATTGGCAAGGATCTGGATAATCATTGTACGCCCTCGTACGCACGGCGGCCAGCCGGAGCAGTCTGCATGCGCGAACGGTAGAAGCGTGCCACAAGCCCATGCTGTCCTTCGACTGGGTCGACGCGCCC
>JBFEPU010000111.1:0-8514 GCA_041549915.1 Anaerolineae bacterium
TCGTCAGATAGCCCTCTTCCTGCAGATTGGCAAGGATCTGGATAATCATTGTACGCCCCGGTACGCACGGCGGCCAGCCGGAACAGGCTGCATGCGGGAACGGTAGAAGCGTGCCACCAGCCCTTGCTGTCCTTGGACTGGCTCGACGCGCCCTCCGACGGCGCCAATGCACGGGTCCTTCAGGAACGGCCGTTCAAGCTCTGCCAGCCAGAGGGGGGCCGCTTCGCAATCGTCATCTATTGAGGCGACAATGTCCCCAGTGGCCGCTGCCAGGCCGGCGTTGCGCGCCTGTGGTATGCCCACTATGTCCTCACGGATCACCGTCATGTTCAGTGTTCCCGAGTATGACCGCGCCACCAACAGGGTGTCATCCGATGAGGCATTGTCGACCACAACAACCTGATCGGGGCGCCGCACCTGACCCACCAAAGACGCCAATGCTTTGTTGAGCAGGGCTGCCCGGTTGCGGGTGACGATTACCACCGAAATGGTGAGCACGCTGCGTGGCGCAATCTGCAGTTTCAGGTCCGATGGCGCGGGTGAATCCAACAGCGCGTCCAGCTGCTGTGCATATTGGCCGGCCCAGTGGATGTAGCGGATCGCCTCTGACGGCTGGTCGCGGACGGCTTTCCGGTACTCCTCATGGATCTGCCGCAGAACAGGCTCTACATTCGGCGTCCAGGCGCATAGCCCCTCGACCAGCTGCGCGCTACCGGTTGGCACGTCGATGATCGCGCTCGTCGATTGCGCCGCCATCCATGCTGCGCGCCCCGCCTCCCAGAAGAGTGCCCAGAAGCCCAGCACCGGCAGCCGAAAGGCATCGCCCGTTTGGAACAGTGCCAGCCACGATTTCGCCCGCTGCTGCAGCGCGTCGGCGTGTGCGAAAGGGCGCTGCAACTCAACGGTGTCGGCGAGCTCGAGTCGGTTCGTCGACGGCTGGGGCGAGGAAAGCAGCGCGAAGAACTCGGGCTCTTGATTGGGAGTGCGGATGGGCCAGCCCTGGACCGTTTGCAGCGCCAGCGCCAGCCGCCCGTCGCAGAAGTAGACATCTACCGCCGGCCGCAGGACCGAGAGACGCTCAATGAACGCACGCAGCGTGCGCATCGGCGGCAGGCGCTCTCCCAAGAGGACCAGATCAAAGGCATCCATGGTGGCTCCCGCCAGCTGCGAAACATCCATGCCTAGCTGAGCGAGCGGCACAAGGTTCAGCCGGGGCACCAAGATCGCCCGTTGCCTGCTCTCGAGGTGGTCTACCACCTGCTCGATCAGCGCCAGCGACTCCTTCCGCACATAGACGCCGGTTTCGCCAACTTGCGGCGCGCCAATCCGGAGCGGCAGGTGAACGCAGGGGGTGTGCGTCTGCGCATCCAGCGCGGCCCGCGCCAAATCGACATATGAGGTCAGTATTTCATCAACGGGCATGGCGTCGGAGGCCAGCAGCCTGTGTTGATACTCACTGACACGTTGCAGCGTGGTCGCGATCCTGGGAAAATGCGTGCTGGCCTGGCGCAGCGCCATCTGCCGCGGGAGGTGAGCGGTCTCACCCCGGGCAGCGAGCGCAATGCGCGCGGTG
Organism: Anaerolineae bacterium; assembly: GCA_041549915.1. Classification (GTDB taxonomy): domain Bacteria; phylum Chloroflexota; class Anaerolineae; order UBA2200; family UBA2200; genus JBFEPU01. The sequence continues at coordinate 1,574 of JBFEPU010000111.1, forward strand.
TCGGCCAGCCACTTGAAGGCCACGTATTTACGCAGGTATAGGGGCCGCTCGTCCTGGGGCGATAGCTCCTGCGAGAGGTAATGCCAGGCCGGTCCCAGCTCGTCCACCGTGGGCACAGCTGTCCCTTCAGCAGCGGGTGGCAGGTGCAGGAATATGTCTTCCCCATAGAGCCGTTGCCATTCTCGCCGCCCGCGATCGAATCGCTGCCGGTAGAAGGCGCTGTACTTGTACAGCAGCTGAAGGCGCCGCAGCGTGTAGATCGCCAGTTCACCTTCAGCCAGCATCGGAAACAGTCGGCCAATCAGATTATACTGATACTGAAGGCGTGATGTCAGCCGCCTAGCATGCTCTGCGTCGATTAAAACCAGCAGATCAATATCGCTCAGGCCATAGAACGGCTCTCCGGACACCAGTCCGCGTCGCAGGTACACGGCGCGAACGCCGCTCATGGCTGTGAAGCGGCGGAGGCACAGGCGGATGGCAAGGCGATAGAACGCCTGGTAGAGCCAGATAAACGGAGGAAACTGCGTGCGAATGGCTAGGCGCTGCAGAGCGCGCTTCATGCAGGGAGCTCTCCTTCTGAGCGTGTCCGACACATCGAGAATGGCATATACAGATCTGGCGAGGGCTGCGGGATACGGACAGCCTCGCTATCACCGTGTGTCGCCCATTTTACTGCTCACGGCCGTCCTGACAAAAACCGCTTTCGCAGGCATTCTTTTTGCTCGCATTGCGCCTTATACGCATCCTCTATCTGGATCGAACGTAGTGCCTGGCGCGGCCAATGCTTTCGGCGCGACCGTCGAAGCAACCATTGGCTATCTCTCGGCTATGCACAGCAGCACGGTGCTTATGCCGATGTCACAAAGGACCCAGGTGGGGCTTTTGCATGCAACTCTCCGTGCTGTACAATTGCTTCACCGGAAACCGTCTGGATGCGAGAGATGTGGCCATTGAACGAGCTCGGTGTTTCAATCATCATACCCGCACATCAGCCCTCTGAAGCGCTGCGCAGGTGTCTCGCCGGCGTGCGGGCCGTGGACCCCCCGCCCGGCGAGGTGATCGTCGTCGTGGACGGTCCGAACGACGAGGTGGCCGGACTGGCAGCTGGCTTTGGGGCGCAGGTCGTGCAGGCTGAACGTCGAGCCGGGCCGGCAGTTGCGCGCAATCTGGGCGCTCAGAGCGCACGTTTTGAGATCCTCTTCTTCGTCGATTCGGACGTGCTAGTCAGGCCTGACGCGGTAGAGCAGGTGACGGATGCGTTCCGGACAGATCCAAGCCTTACCGCCGTATTCGGCTCCTACGATGACGCGCCTGACGCGCCGGGTTTCATATCGCAGTACAAGAATCTGCTGCACCACTATGTCCATCAGATGGCGCACGACGAAGCCTCCACCTTTTGGTCTGGCTGCGGTGCCATCCAGCGCAGCACGTTCCTGTCGGTGGGCGGCTTTGATCCTGCCTACGACGAGCCGGCTATCGAAGACATTGAGCTGGGATATCGGCTGCGGGCGGCAGGGCACCGCGTTCGCTTGCAGAAGACGCTGCAGGTCAAACATCTCAAGGGTTGGACTCTTGCTTCGCTGTTGCGCGGGGACTTTTGCGGGCGCGCGCTGCCTTGGAGCCAGCTGATCCTGCAGCGCGGCTTTGTCGACGATCTCAACGTGAGCCTCGCTGGCCGCCTGTGCGTTGCTCTCGTGTGGGTCTTTGCGGCATCGCTTTCTGTGGTGTGGCGCTGGCCCGTGGCGGCCTGGGTCGCGGCGGTGTGTGCCCTGTGGCTCTTGGTACTGAACCTGCCGCTTTACGTCTTCCTGGCTCGCAAACGCGGTGCGCTCTTCGCGCTCGTCGCAATCCCACTCCACTGGTTGTACTTTGGATACAGCGGACTGGCGTTTGCACTGGCGCTGGCCCGTCACTTGGTGATGCTGCGTAGTCGAGCCGAGCACGGGGCAGAATAGCAGGCATGCCATGGGAAAAGCGCGCCGGAATGGCCGATTCGCCAGGCTCTCGACCAGGCCCGTTGGAGTACCGCTTTCGCTGTGGGTGGCGTCCTTGCTGCCGGAGGATAAATGAGCGTGTGCAGGTGGCACGGCTTAAGCATTGGTCGCTCAGGGCCGACCCGTCCTATGGCCCAATTCAACTCACCAACCCCCGTTTGGAAGGTGCAATGATCCGTCACGTCGAGGTCGCAATCATCGGTGCCGGCCCTGCCGGGCTGAGCGCGGCGCATGCGTTGGTGCAACGCGGTGTGGATGTTCTGGTCCTCGAGAAGGCACACACTGTTGGCGGCATCGCGCGTACCGAGATCCACAATGGATACCACTTTGACATCGGAGGCCACCGCTTCTTCACTAGGCACCCGAGCGTGCAACACCTTTGGGAGGAGACGCTGGGTGCGGATTTCCTCACTGTGACCCGCCGATCGCGCATCTACTATGGTGGCCACTTTCTGCGCTATCCCCTCGAACTTTCTGATGCCTTTCTCCGACTTGGTCCTTGGGAAAGCCTGCTCATTCTGCTCAGCTATCTCCATTCTAGGTTGCGACCGGAGCTGGACGAGGAGACGCTCGAGCGCTGGCTTGTCAACCGCTTCGGGCGCCGCCTGTATGAGATGTTCTTCAAGACGTATACTGAAAAGGTGTGGGGCAGGCCGTGTGACGAGATTCGCTCTGACTGGGCAGCACAGCGCATCCGCGGCCTCTCGCTGACGGCGGCCGTGGCGAACGCGCTCTTTGGCACGGATACTGCCAAATCGCTGATCCGAGGATTCCAATACCCGAGGCTGGGTCCAGGGCAGATGTGGCAGCGGCTTTGCCAGGTGGTACAAGACCGCGGGGGTCTCGTCTGGCTCAATGCGAATGTGGTGGGCTTGGAACGCAGCGGCGAGCACATCGGCCGCCTCGTTGTGAGGCGAAGCGGTGGCACCGAGCAGGTCTCCGCTGGGCACGTCATTTCTAGTATGCCGCTTGGCGAGCTGGCCGTTCAGTTGCATCCCGCGGCGCCTCAGCAGGTGGTGGAAGCGGCACAGAACCTGAAGTACCGCGATTTCGTCCTTGTGGGACTGGTCCTGAGCCAGGCTCGCCCCTTTGATGACAACTGGATCTACGTCCACAGTCCAGATGTACGGGTCGGGCGGGTGCAAAACTGCCGAAACTGGAGCGCGGCGATGGTGCCGAATCCAGATACGGTAAGCCTCGGCATGGAGTACTTTTGCACAGCTGGCGATGATTTGTGGCAGATGGCGGACGGGGAGCTCATAGCACTTGCGGGCCGGGAGATTGAGCAGCTGGGTCTGGCCAGGGCCGCTGATACCATGGACGGCGTCGTCTTCCGCCAGCCCAAGGCGTACCCACTCTACGATCACCAGTATCGTGAGCACGTGGCCCTCATCCGCGGGTTTTTGGCTAGCATTCGAAATCTGCAAACCATTGGCCGTAACGGCATGCACCGTTACAACAACATGGACCACTCCGTGCTCACCGGGATGCTGGCTGCGCGAAACGCGCTGGGCGAGGCGCATGATCTGTGGGCAGTAAACACTGAACAGGCCTACCTTGAGAATCAGCCCTAGACGGGTGAATGGTGTTGTGCCGCCGTTTGAATGCCGATGTCGCTGCTGTTTTGATGGGCGCTGAGCCCAATCTGGATCGGTGCCTGACACGGTGCTGCCCGGGTGATTGGGGAGCCTTACCATAGTGTTGGCAGGTAGGCAGGCTTCGGGCGTGGGCTGTTTGATGGATTGGCTGCCTGCTGGGGGAACAGCCTTGACGATGAGTCCATGGACTGAGCGGGCAGCAGACAGCCCCTTCATGTTGGCGTCTCATGCTACCGGCACAGATCGTAGGTGTCAGGAGGAGCAGACGATCCACCGTCATCCGACCAGGATCTCAGTTGTGGTACCGCTCTTCAACGCGGAACGATACGTTGGGCAGTGCATCCAGGCGCTGCTAACTCAAGACTATCCTACGGACGCCTACGAGATCCTCATGGTCGACAACAACTCTACAGACCGGTCTGCGACGATTGTGCGGCAGCACCGACGCATTCGGCTGCTCTCTGAGCGGGAGCAGGGGGCCTACACTGCCCGGAATCGGGCGCTGCCCCATGCCGTTGGCACGATCATTGCCTTCACCGATCCCGACTGCGTCCCTGACCGTAACTGGCTTCAGACTATCGCGGCAGGCATGGCCGATCCGGGGGTGGGCATCCTGGTCGGCAGTCATCAGTTTGCGCCTCGTTCGTTTGCGCTGTCTGCACTGGAAGCCTATGACAATGTCAAAAAGGCTTTTGTTCTGAACGGCGCGCGGAGCGAGTTGTACTATGGTCACGCCAACAACATGGCCGTACGGCGGAGCCTGTTGGACGAACTTGGGCCGTTTGCAGAGCGATACAGAGGCTCGGACACGCTTTTTGTACAGGGATGCCTAGAACGCTACTCGGTTGACGCCGTGCGCTTCTGTGGCGACATGAAGGTCCGTCACCTAGAGATTGACAGTGTTGGCGCATACTATCACAAGTGCGCCATCTACGGTGCCAGTCAGCGGCGGTACGGGCAGATCGCGAACGTCAGACCGCTCGACATGGGTGAGAGGTGGACAGTCTATCGGCGAACGGTGCGCCAACGGCGCTATTCGCCGATGCAAGCGCTGTACCTGCTTGGACTGCTCGGCGTAGGTTTCGTGTACTGGGCTTTGGGAGGGAGGGCCGCGCACTTGGCAGGGGAGGGAAAGGTGAGCCGATTCACAGGGAGCGGGCGAAAGCGCGTCACTCAGCCTGAGGGGGGAGAGAATCTTGACGACTGAGGACTCACCGCTGATGTCAGTGGTGCTGGTCACCCCTGATTGCTTCGAGACCATCCGTGCCACCGTCCACCACCTCCTCACGCAGAGCATCCGCCAGAAACTGGAGTTAGTCATTGTCGCACCGTCACTTTTGGAACTGGATCTGAGAGAATCCGATCTCGAGGGCTTTCGCTGGCACCACGTTGTGGAGGTGGGTCCTTTCCTCTCGTCGGCGACGGCTCGCGCGGAAGGTATCCGCGCGGCAACGGCACCGCTCGTCGCCCTGGGCGAAGACCACTGCTTCCCCGAGCCAGGGTGGGCAGAGGCCCTGGCCAGAGCACACGAAGGACCTTGGGCTGTGGTGGGACCTGCCATCGGCAACGCCAATCCCGCAACCAAGACCAGTTGGGCGAACCTGCTCGTTGAATACGCGCCGTGGCTTGCGCCTACGGTCTGTGGCGAGATGGAGCATCTGCCAGGCCACAACAGTTGCTACAAGCGCAGCGTCCTGGTGGGCTACGGTTCAGAACTTGACACGCTGCTGCGGGCTGAGAGCACACTGCACTGGGACCTGCGCTCGAAAGGGGAGCGTCTGTACCTTGAGGGGGCTGCCCGTGCCAACCATGTGAACTACTCGCTGTTTTTCTCCTGGCTTCGGCTGCGCTTCCATGCAGGGCGGGTGTTCGCCGCGACCAGAGCGCAGCGTTGGCCTCTCTGGCGCCGGTGGTTGTACGTGATTGGGGGGCCGCTCATACCCGTGGTGCGGCTGGGGCGCATCCTGCGCGAGCTGCTTCGCCCTGGCCGGCCTCGCTGGGTACTTCCGGGCGTCTTGCCGCCGCTGATCGGTGGCCTGCTGATCGACGGCGTAGGAGAGATGTTCGGCTATGCCCTTGGACCTGGGCAGGCAGCGGAGGACCTGCTGCGCTTTGAATTCCATCGCTATCTCACCGAAGCGGATCGACAAACCCTGGCGCAGGAGACGAGGGCAAGCTGATGCGTCAGGGGGGAGGAACGATTGAACGCCCCACAGCAGTAGTCTCCAAGGCCGGGATGACACCAAGCTTCTCTATCATCGTGCCTACTTTCAACCGTGTTGCTGCACTGCGGAGTTGTCTCGAATCGCTTGCTCAGCTTGACTACCCGGCGACGGCCTTTGAAGTGATCGTGGTTGACGACGGCAGTGCGGCGCCTGCTGCCGAGGCGACGGGGGCATTTCAAGAGCGGCTGAGCCTTACCCTCGTGGAGCAGGAGCATTCTGGAGCCGCCGCAGCCCGGAATGCTGGAGCGGAGCGGGCAGTGGGGCGGTATCTGGTTTTTACTGACGATGATTGCCTACCCGCCAGGGACTGGCTGCGAGCGCTGGCGACCCGTTTTTCGGCTGCACCTGCGTGTGCGGTGGGTGGCCGCACGCTCAACGCGTTGCGCGAGAATCCGTATTCGGAAGCCATGCTGCTGATCCGTGATGTGGTCTACTATCACTACAACTCCGATCCTCAACGGGCGAGGTTCCTGGCAAGCAGCAATCTCGCCCTGCCGGCCGATCGGTTCCGCGCCATTGGCGGATTCGATGCGGTTCGCTTCGCCTCTCTCTCCGAGGATCGCGACCTGTGTGACCGGTGGCTGCACCATGGGCATCGCATGGTGTATGCTCCCGAAGTCATTGTGCATCATGCCCATCCGCTGACGATGGGCCTCTTCTGCCGACAGCACTTTGGGCGTGGTCGGGCTGCCTATCACTACCACAGGGCCCGACATCTGCGTGGCTCTGGGCGCCTGCGTGATGAGCTCACTTTCTTCGGCAGTCTGCTGCCGGCCGTCCGCCATGTCCTGTCAAACCGTCCGCGATCGCAGGTGGCTCGACTCTTGATGCTGTTGTCGATGTGGCAGGGCGCCAATGCGGCGGGCTATCTCTGGGAGAGGACCAGTTCTGCGTTGGGCTTCGCCGACGGGGTGATCCGTGAGCGCGAATGAGGACCGCCTGCCTTTTTCTGCAAAGGGGCTGCTCAGCCAGCTGCACGGATATGCCACGCAATGGGCGAAGCGAACCATGCTGCGCCTGGGGCTCGTGCCTCCTCCTTTGCGTATCGTGCTCGACGTGACCGACCGCTGCAATTTCCGCTGTCCCACCTGTTCCAAGTGGCGCGGGGAATCAGCGAGGAA
>JBFEPU010000112.1:0-8470 GCA_041549915.1 Anaerolineae bacterium
AATCAGGCGCCGGGCTTGATCACAATCGGCAGGCGTATTCGATATGGCGTGACGGCAGGCCCCGTAGGCGTCCCTGTGGCGGAGACCGTTGGACTGACCGTTCCGGTCCGCGTGGAGGTTGCCTCTGGGCTTGTCGTGCCGGTGGGAGTCGCTGTGTTTGGAAAGTGCTCGTAAACCAGCAACAGCTCCGGACGCCAACTGGCATTCTCGTGCTCCGCTGAGGCAAGTTCATACCAGCCCCAGCCGATATAGCTTTCGATCTTGAGAACCGCGCCCTGATTGCTTGCCGGGTCATCCAGCCAAGCTTGTGCCGCTGCGGTCACGTCGAAATTGCTCCAGGTGTTGGCGGCCTCAATGACGTGAACGCTGGACGGCGTTCCCTCCCTGTCTTCCGGGACGCCGTTGCATCCAGGCTGGGCCCACTGTTCTCCAATCCGGGCCGTTGCGTAGTCGGCCTCGCTGTCCACCCAGGCCCTGTTGACCCTGTAGCTGTCGACGCGCAGGTTGGCAGGAGCATCGCCCCGCGAACGGTAGACATAAAGCCTCAGCGCTGCTGACAGAACACGCGCTCCGTCAGGCACGCCCGAGAGATCGAACTTGACGACAGGTGAGAGAATGTCATCCTTCTTGATCCACAAGAACTGGGCCTGCTGGTAGTACTCGCTATCATGGTCGTAGTATTTGTCAAGTGTAGTATCCGCTGCCTGCCGAAACACCTCGATGTGTTTGCCCGCTGTTTCGGGATAGATGTACAGGGAGTGCTCGCTGCCGTTGCTGGTTGACACGGTAAGGGTGCCGTCATCTGGCTCACGGTAGTAAAGCCAAAAGGCATTGCTGGTCAGATCACGCTCTTCCACCACATATCGGGACGCCGGCGCGAGGTCCATCTGTACCAAGTCGAAGCGCAAGCCGGCTCTCTGGGTGTCTACTACCGTGGCGCTTATCACGCCCGTCGCTCGATCGTACTGCGTTTCCACTGTTGTCCATCGCTCGGTGTGCGGAAAGTCGAGTTCTTGGTCGATGGTTAACCAATAGTACTGCTTGGACTCGTCTGTTTGAATCGTCAGATGGTCCGGGACATCTCGTGATGCCAGGGAGTGTCCCTCCAGCCAGGTCATCAGTTCGATGATCGTCGATTCGGGCGGCTCAGTGCCATGATTCCCACGGAAGAAAGAGACCCACGGTTGGTAGTCCGAGTTCCAGTATAGGAGGGCATCTCTCAGATCCTCTGAATGGTGAGGATGCACAATATGGTACTCAAGCTCTCCATCACCGTCGAAATCCAGGTCACCGCCAGTGTTATGCAAGATGGCCACAGGCACGTGCTGCAGGTTGCGGACCAACCCGTCGAACTCTCCCGAGGTCTGGTAGAGGCCACTGTACCGTTGATACTGGAACCGGTTCGTAGCGTTCGGTTGGTTGCCGATGTCATTGCACATCGGCTCGCGATGGGGGCCCATGCACGGGCCCGGGTTCCCCTGGTGATCCTCCCAGTACCACCTTTCCAGGTCCATTGGGCCCTTGATGTCCACGACTGCGGCAAACTCGTGTGGGTATTTCTCAGCCATGATGATGGCCCTGTAGCCACCGCCCGACACGCCCATCAGATAGATGCGCGAGGAGTCCACAGCATAGTTCTGCCTGATGTGGTTGATCATCTCCATGGTGCGGTGCTGCAGAGGAAGCAATGCGACATGCCTGTACGGCTTGGCCTCTGGCGCTAAGAACAGCCATCCCTTCTCGGTGATTGTCTCTGGGTACCAGGAATTGCGCTCCCAGGCCTGCTCAGCATAGCCACCCCAGGCGTGCAGCCAAACCACCAGTGGCACCGGACGGTCATGCTCGTAGCCAGCCGGAATCAGCAGCAGTGCCTCGTTCATTTGCTCGCTGTGCGCGCTCGGGATCTCGATTTCCACGAGCGTCGGGCTCAGAACCTGTGTGGCCGTGGGTGAAGGTGCCGGTGTGGTGCTGGGTGTTGGCGTATTCGTCGGCAAGCCTGTGTGGGTCGGAAGAGGTGTCTGCGTCTGTGTGGGGGTTGGCGTCCGTGTAGAAGTCGGAGTCCGGGTGCTGGTCGGCGTGCTTGTCGGTGTGTGCGTATTCGTAGGTGTTGGCGTGTTCGTCGGAGTGTTGGTCGGTGTATTGGTCGGCGTGGGTGTGGCTGTGTAGATAGGTGCCGGACCCACGTAGCGGATGACAAGCCTGGGACGATGGATCAGGTCAGCCTCGCTGCTCGCGAAGCTCACCTTGTTGAGACTGTGTTGGCTTGCCCCGCGCAGCAGCAATCCATTGTTGGGCAGGCTGCCGTCCACCCACCCCTGGACCACGTTGGTAGCATCCCACGAATACCACGCGGGCACGGTCAAGATGTCCTCGTAATCTTCACGCTGGTCCGGTCGGTCCGTCGTGGTGTCGTTGCAGCCCGGGAGTCCCCAGTAGTCACTAGCGGAAGCCTTGAGCCACGTGAGCTCGGAAATCACGTTTGTCCTGCTGATATAGTGCAGGTCCACACGCAAACTGCCGCCGCTCCAACCGCTGGCATACAGGTAGAGAGTGGCGGTGACAACAGACGCTTCTGGCGGTATGGGGGACATGTTGAACCCGACAATGGTGGACCGCCGCTGTTTCTCTCCGGCAACCATCGGCGTGTCTGGTGAGTAGTTGTGGTCCGGCGCGTATTCGAAGATGTGTGTGTCTTCAACGCCCGAGTACCCGTTCAGGCCTTCCTGGAATTCGACGATGTATTCGCCTAGCGCTGAGGCCCTCTGTGCCCCCAGCGGAACTGCTTCCGCGGCAGGTGCAGAAGAATTCAGTTCCTCCGCTGAGCTTCCTCCCAGAAACAGCAACGTGACAAAGAGGCTCAGCGTGGCTACGCTCAGAATCGCGATGGGAAGTTTTCTCATCCTCCGACATGCTCCCAGTTGTTGTTGTGTTGGACGCAGATTGAGCACGGATTGGTCTGCTCGTCACCACCGCAAGGCACATAGCGCCGAGTCATCGCTATTCAGCCTGTTCTACAGTGGAACAACTCGCGCATGGCTCCGCTGTGATACGTGCAGGCAATGACATCTTGGGTATACTGTGCAAGCAGGTCGTGGCGCACTGCTCTCGCCGGTTCGCACGGATGCGGGCGTTTTGACGGCTCGCTTCCGCGCGCGACGGGTTACTGCGGCCGGGCGGTTCTCTTGATTTTGGCAAAGCTGGCCATCAGGCGTTTGATGCCTGCTTTGCCAGCAAAAGCCACGATCAGCTCTTCGTCCCCGCCTCTGGCCTGGCTGCTGACCACGACTCCCTCACCAAACTGGGGGTGCTGAACGCGATCACCCGGGGCAAAGGAACACGGCGCGCCTTGTCGTGTACGCTCGGGTGTCGTCTTACGCCTGGCAGGGGCTCGCGCTTGCTTCCCCTTGGTCAGGCGGCTGGGTATGTCGCGCAAGAAGCGAGAAGGCTGACTCAACTCTTGAGCGCCAAAGCGCGTTCGCCGGAAGGTGTGGACCAGATATAGGCGCTCCTTGGCCCGTGTCATGCCGACATAACACAAGCGGCGTTCTTCCTCCATCTCCTCTGGCTCTCCCATGGAGCGGCTGTGCGGGAGTACGCCCTCCTCCAGCCCTGCGATGAAGACGCCCCCGAACTCAAGACCTTTGGCCATATGCAGTGTGAGCAGAGTGGCTGCGTCCACCTCATCGCGCAGGTTGTCTACATCAGACACCAGTGCTACATCCTCGAGAAACGTGGTCAGGGCGGTATCCACTGGCAGATCGCTATACTCACGCGCCACAGTACGCAATTCCTGGATGTTCTCCCAGCGATCCTGGCCCTCGTCGGTGCCATCCCTGACATAGTCGTCATATCCCGAATCAGCCAGAACCCCGTCCAGCAGCTCCAGAACACTGCTGTCACTGCGAGCCGCTATCCACTGATCCAACAAGGTCAGGAAAGCCAGCAGCACATTAGCGCTGCGCGTGTCAAAAGGCGACACCAGGTTGATGGCGTCTGTCGGCTCCTCCCGCTTTCCCGGCCCATCCTTCAACAGCTGCAGCGCTGTGTAGAGCGGTACGCTCTTCCTTGCTGCCCAGGCCGCCAAGGCGCGTTGGGTCCTGTTGCCGATGCCGCGTGGGGGGACGTTTAGGATACGCGTCAGACTGACGTCGTCGTACGGGTTATGAATCAAACGCAGGTAGGCTAGTGCGTCCTTGATCTCTCGGCGCTCGTAGAAGCGTGTGGCTCCCACCAGCTTGTAGGGCAAGCCGTGACGCACAAATGCATCTTCGATGACACGCGACTGGGCATTGGTTCGATACATGATTGCGCAGTCGCGGAGGCGACAATGCCCTGCAGCCACGAGCTTTTCGATCTCGCTGACAATGTACTCCGCCTCTTCCTGTTCGTCATAGGCCTCGTAGACGGCTATGGGCAGCCCGTGATCGTTCGTGGTCCACAACCTCTTCTCGGTGCGTAGGGTGTTGTGCGAGATTACGTGCCTTGCTGCCTCCAGGATGTTCTGCGTCGAGCGGTAATTCTGCTCCAGCAGCATAACCTGAACTTTGGGGTAGTCGTCTCGAAAGCGACGGACGTTTCGAAAGTCAGCCCCTCTCCATCCGTAGATGCTCTGGTCTTCGTCCCCCACGGCAAACAGATTCCCGCGCTTTGCAGTCAGCAACCTCACTAATTGATACTGGGCGCTGTCGGTATCCTGAAACTCATCCACCAGGACATAGACATAACGCCGCTGGTACCTCCGCAGGACCTGATTGTGCTCGTAGAGCAATCGCACCGCGTACATCAACAGGTCATCAAAGTCCAGAGCGCTGTTGGCTCTGAGCAACTGCTGATAGCGTCCGTATGTCCTCCCTGCTACCTCATGCCAGTAGGAAGGCGGGTTGTACTCTTCTGGCGTGAGCAGAGACCGCTTGGCCTTGGAGATAGCTCCCTGTATAGCGGCCGGGCGGTACATCTTCTCGTCCAGATCGAGTTCTTTCAGCGCCTGCTTGACCAGACCGAGCTGATCGGCCCTGTCATATATGACGAAGTTCGACGGAAAACCTATCACCTTTGCCTCACGGCGCAACAATCGGGCGCAAATGGCGTGGAACGTGCCGATGGTCAACTGCTGCAGGTCTCGAGCCCCGATGAGTTTGTCCAAACGGCTGCGCATCTCGCGGGCCGCTTTGTTCGTAAAAGTGACGGCCATGATGTTGTACGGGTTGATGCCACATTCCCTGACCAGATAGGCAACACGATAGGTCAGTACGCGGGTCTTTCCTGATCCAGGGCCCGCCAGGACCAGGACTGGCCCATCCAGGGCTTCTACTGCTTGACGCTGCGCAGGGTTCAACTCATTCAGCAGATCCATGTGCTCTCCAGGCGAGACAAATGCATCTCCTATTCTAGCAACGTTTGTGTGTTTTCGCCAATTGCCCTAGAATAGCGCATTGTTTGAGAGCCATGGAACGAGGGAGAAGGAGCAGATGGACCTGTACAAGCTACCGCCAGAATTGGCAGCCTCAGCAGAGGCGCTGCCCGAACTGGTCGCGAATATGGAGACACACGTGCCCTATGGCGCCGCGCTGCTGGCTCGCACTGGAGGCCTGCAAGTCGTCGTGAACCATCGTGAGCAGCGCGTGTCGGAGATTCCGTTGAGCCAAGGCTTTGTGTTTACGGCTTGGAATGGCCGTTGGTTTGAGGAGATGGCTGGCACAGACCTTGCCCCCAAACCCATGTTGGCGCTGGCTCAACAGCTTGCCAAGTCAGTTGAGGTCTTGCCGTCAGCGGAAGCCATCGACCCAGGTCCGGAGACGACCGCGCATTTTGCCACGCCGTGCGCAAAAGACCCCGCGGCCCTTTCCTCCAAGGACAAGCTGGAGATGTGCCGTGACCTGCACAGCAGAGTCAGCAAGCTGGATCCTCGCATTGTCAACGTTCACGTGCGCTATCTGGAGACGCGGGACTCGAAGGCTTTTGCCAATCGCGCGAAGCGGCTATCGCAGAACATCCTGCGCCTGCGCCTGAGCGTGCAGGTCTTTGTCCGTGATGGGCAGGAAGTCAAGTACGACTGGGCCACCCGAGACGGTGTCGGCGGCCTGGAGCTGATTGGGTTCACAGATCAGGAGCTGCGCAAACTATGTGACCACGCACTGGCCCTGCTGTCGGCGGAGAAGGTGCCCCCAGGCATGTATGAGGCGATCTGCACGCCTGATGTCTCAGGAGTGATTGCCCATGAGGCCTTTGGGCATGGCGTCGAACTGGACATGTTCTTGAAGCATCGGGCGCGTTCCGAGCAGTACCTGGGCAAGAAGATCGCTTCGCCCCTGGTGGACATTGTGGACGATCCTTCCTGCCCCGGCGGGCTCGGCTCCTACTTCTTCGACGACGAAGGACAGCTTGCCTCGCCAACACACATCATCCGTCAGGGCATCTTTGAGCGTGGTCTTTCGGATCTGTTCTCGGCGCACAGGCTCAAGGTGCCACGCTCTGCCAACGGTCGCCGCGAGAGCTTTGAACGCAAGGTGTACGCGCGCATGTCAAACACTTTCTTTGCGCGTGGCGATACGCCGGTGGAGGATATGATCGCGAGCGTGGAACAAGGGGTCTACCTGCAGCATTCATCCAGTGGCATGGAAGATCCCAAGGGCTGGGGCATGCAGGTGACCAGTCACTACGGTGAGGAAATTCGGAAAGGCAAGTTGACGGGACGGGTCTTTGCCCCGGTGGGCATCACAGGGTACGTCCCGGATATCCTGCAGAGCGTTACCGCCGTTGGCAATGACTTTGCTTTGAGCGGTGGAACCTGTGGCAAGGGACACAAGGAGTGGGCACCGGTCTCAGCAGGAGGTCCGCATCTGAAACTGAAAGCGAGACTTGGCTGATGCTGCAGCAAATCGTAAATGCACTGCGCAACCAGGATGGTGTGAACGACTGGCTCGTTCGCCACATTCAGAAGATGAGCCAGCAGCACTATGTGATTGGCGATGCTCCGGAGAGCACACGCGCGGTCGCCAGCGAGCGCGCGGTGGTGACTGTGATGAACGATCATCCCGCGGCCCAGCGAGGCGAAGGGTTCATGCGTGGCGAGGCTGAAGTGACCGTGTTGCCATCAGATCTGCCGCATGTGTCGCGGAAGCTGGAGGAAGCCGTGTTCATGGCCGGTCTGACCGACAACCCGCCCTACGGGCTGCCCACCTCGTCCGAGTTTCCGATGGTCGACCTGGCTGACCCAGAGGTCCAGGCACAGCCACAAGAGGTGGCCAAGCAGATAGTGCAGCAGCTGGTGGAGGCTGTGGGAGCTGAGAAGGGAGTTCGCCTCTCGAGCGCAGAGGCCTTCGTTGATGAGGTTCATACCCGGATAGAGAACAGCAGGGGCACAAGCGGCAGCCAGGTGGAGACCAGGCTGCTGTTGGATTTCGTCTTGCTCGCGTCCAGTGGCGGGGAGGAGATGGAATCGCATGTAGCCTTCGACCGCCGGCGGGCATCCGACCTGGATGTGCCCGTGTTGGCACATCGTCAGGCGCAGTATGCACGTGACGCGATCGTAGCGGGAACTCCCAAGACCGGAACGTACCCCGTTGTGGTGTCCGACGATGCGCTGGTGGAGCTGCTTCTGAGTTCCGGCTACTCTCCCCTTGTGCTGCGCTCGGCCGCGCAGCTGAAGTATCAGCGACTGAGCCCTTGGGATGTAGGAAAGAGCATTTTCAGCGTGGAGCCCGGCGGTGATCCGTTCATGATGTACTCCAACTCCCTGTTGCCGTTCGGCACCCGCAGTGCCATGTTCGACAGCGACGGCCTGGCCGGGCGGCGGACGCTCATCATCAAGAACGGCGCCTTGTCAAGTTTCTGGGCCACGCAGCGGTACGCTGAATACCTGGCAATCCCTGCAACGGGTACTTTTGGCAACATGGAGATCGCGGCGGGCAGCTCCCCATTTGACCAGTTGTTTGACGGCCATGGCACAGTCTACCACATCGTTGCCTTCTCAGCGATGAGCCCAGATCCCATCACCGGGGACTTTGTGGGCGAGATCCGTCTGGGCTACGAGCTTCAGAAAGGGCAGCGACGGCCGATCCGCGGCGGCTCAATCAGTGGCAATCTCCTCACCGTGCTGGCTGACGCGCAGTTCTCGGAGGAAACAGTATTCCTCGGTGACTACCTGGGCCCACGCGGTATGCGCTTCTCCAAGATCACGGTGGCCGGCGAGTAGAACGGCTCGCTGTCGCAAGACCGAGGTGGGCTGGGCACAGGTGAGCGCGCTCTCGGCAGGTGCGCGACAAACTCAGCGGTGTCGTCGGCAGCGTGCGCCCCTCTCCGTCGGACGGGATAGATGCTTTGTGTTTAATGAGAGCTATGATATAATCTTCCGTTGGACTGCCCTGATCGACTCTCGGAGACTGCATCGTTGCTTCTAGACTACCTCAGCTTGAACAGACAGGCTGTATCTGGCCTCGGGCCGACGCCTTCTTAACTTTGCTCCTTTCCG
>JBFEPU010000113.1:0-8305 GCA_041549915.1 Anaerolineae bacterium
AGGCAACAGGTGCCATGGATGCCGCAGCCTGACGTGCCTGCCTCTGGCTGACACACTGTGTGAGCCAGTGCGATGATCCTTCAAAATTGGACGCGCCAGCGACAGGTCTGTCGCTGGCGCGCACCTTTGCCGGGCTTTGTTGGATGGCCACGGGGCACCAGAGATGACATCCTCGCCACGCCAGAGCCGGCACTCCCGCCGATCCCAAGAAAACCAGCCGCCGGCTTGGCAGCCTTCTGTGGTCCCAAATGTCCTGCCAGAGGCCCGAAGCCATGCTGTGAACGCACCCGCCAGCGTCTGGCTGCAGGTGAACGTGGGCCAGGACGCTGGAAGACGCTCTAGGCCGCATACAGCAGCTTGAGCACGCGCGCAGCATCCAGCGTGAGCCACTTGTTGGGCTGCCCCACCGGTCCAAAGTCCAGGGGAGGCCTCCTTGGGGAGCGGTCAAGTGGCCAAGTGCCATCGGCGAGCTGCCGGCTCAGCAAGAAGCCGACTGCCTCCCGTATCTGTGCCTGCGCCAGTCCATAGCCGAGCCGGGCCAGAGCATCGAGCGCGCTGATCACGCTGTAGTTGAAGTACGGATACTCGAGAATGGTCCACGCATCTTCGACGTGGTAGCGGCCCATGTGCGGCTTCATCAGCAGGTCGCACAGCACCTCCGCCGCGCGCGGGATTCCTGGCTGGGCGGCGAGCCGAGCGTCCAGCACCGCAACGCGCAGCACGTCGTGAGTGGCCCGCAGGCAGCCGTGGCGGCCCGGTCGACAGCACCACGTCCCATCCTCGCGCTGCGTGGCAATCAGCCAGTCGACGGCGGCTCTGGTGCGCGGATCAGCTCCGTAGCCGAACTGGATCAGGAAGCGAACGATGCGCGCCTGCGTGCACGGCTCAGGTAGTTCGACCCACACGATGCCACGGCCGTGGACGCGGCGACGCCGGCAGATTCCCCCGTGGTCGCGCTGAAAGGTGAACAGGAACTCGCACGCGCGCTGTATGTGTTCATCGCCAGCGGTGAGACCCAGGTCTGCCAAGGCAATCAGCGTCCAGAAGGTGCCGCAGTACTTTGGCAGGTAATAGTCCCTCTTGACCCAGTAGCCGTCGTTCTTCTGCTGTGCCAGCAGTGCGGCCGCAGGCGGAAACACAGGAATGGCAGCTTGCGCCTCGCGCACCTGTGGATCTTGGGGTTGACGATCCAGCAGCGCCGTCAGCGTGTGGTAGCGAATGGAGGGATGGTCCGATTGGAGCAACCACGCGCCAGGATCAGCGCGCGATACCTTGAGCCAATCCATTGCTTCCCTCCTTCGGCGCCGAGCGTGGCTGGCACGTCCCTGGTGAGCGCCGGCTGCGAGCAGCCTTGGTCCGCCGAGCGGTGGCTTGTCGGAGCCTGAGAACGGTGAATCAACCTCTGTGGCTGGCCCTCGTCTTCCCAGAGAGGAGCTTCATCGCCCCGCGTCATTAACTTGCTGCGGAGTGGCGCCAGCACTGTCACCACCTCGACTGGCCTTCCGGTCAGCGATCTCATGGATGAGCTCGAGGTAGCGCTCGACGTGAGCTTCTGGCGTCCAGAGGCGCCGATATGCCTGGTAGGCCCGTTGACCTAGCTCCCGTCGCAGCGCCGGTTTCGCCAGCAGCTTGTCCATGGCTGAGATGAGTTCTTCCTCCGTGTCGTAGACAAAGCCCCCGCCGCTCTCA
This sequence comes from Anaerolineae bacterium, assembly GCA_041549915.1. GTDB lineage: Bacteria > Chloroflexota > Anaerolineae > UBA2200 > UBA2200 > JBFEPU01. The sequence continues at coordinate 1,690 of JBFEPU010000113.1, forward strand.
CGGACGTGCTCCGGCATCCCGCCCAAATCCCTGACAATGGCTGGCGTTTGCTGCTCAAAGGCCTCGATGATCACCACGCCCGCCACCTCATAGGTGATCGAGGGCGCGATCAGCGCTACCGCGTGGCGGTATAGATTCTGCAGCTCCTGTCGTGACTGCAGGCCCAGGAAGCGGATGTTGGGATGGTTCGCGGCCATCCTAAACAACTCGTCCTCGTCGCGACCGGTTCCGGCCACCAGCAGTTGCGCCTTGTCGTAGCGACGGAAAATGGGGATGATCGTCTGCAGGCCTTTGATCTTGAACAGCCGCCCTACAAACAGGAAGTAGGGCCTTCCATCCGACCCGGCTGGGTTGGAGAGGTCCGGTGACGACGAGTCCCCGGCAGGGACAAAGTATGGTAGGTGCACGATGCGCGCGTGCAGACCCCTTTCGCGGTGGATTTGCTGGGTGAAACGGCTCGGGGCGATGAAGGCATCGACGTGCCTGGCGCCAGATTGCAGCAGACCGGTGTAGCGCCACAACTGCGGAGGTCGCCGGCGCATCGCATTGCACAGCGCACAATAGCGGGACTCCGGGCAGACCGCGCGGTTGAAGCGGTAGAGCTCCCGGCTCTGGCACACCCACCAGTGGTCGTGCGTAGTGTAGAGCTTGATGCCCTGCCCGTAGCGGAGCACCCCTGGCCCACCGATGAGCGAGACCGTGTGAAAGTGAATGACGTCGAAGCCTTTGTCAAGAATGGCTCGCATCTTGCGCGCCTTCAGCAGCGGCAGGCCGGTCTGATGGGTCAGAAGCGGCGACAGAAAGCCAAGGGGAATTTCGAGCCCATGTACCGTCACGTTGGGGTGATCCTGGTAGGTGCCAGGTGGTTCTTCATCGGCAAACAGGCGATAGGCGTCTTTGCAGTGAATCACCTCCACGTGGTGACCCCGCTGCGCCAGCTCGTTGGACAGCCGGTGTACATACACGCCATCCCCGCCAAAGTTGTACGGAGGGTAAAAGGCGGTGATCATGCAGAAACGGAGGGGCCGATCCACTAGGCCAGCCTCCGTTGAACGGCGCGCTTGATCCCGCGTGTCAGGCTGCGAGCGCCCACGTACCACGGAAACCATTGGCCAACCATGAGTGCCGAGGTTCTGTCAGATCGCAGGAAGTGAGCGTCCACCCGTTCCAGGGCAAAGGGGTCGCTGCTGGCCGTTACAAAGCCAAGCTTGTCCGAGAGCGCACAGCAAAAGTGCTGCGCGGCAAGGTCCCGGATGCGGACATTGTAGCGGCCAAAGGGATAGGCAAAGCAGGCCACCGGCTGGCCCAGCATCTCCTGGATGATAGTCCTCGAACCGAGTATCTCCGCCCTGGCACGCTCCATCGGCAGCTCAGTCAAACGCGGATGGGTGCAGCTGTGCGCACCGATATCCATCCCCGCATCCTGCATCTCCCGGATCTGGTGCCAGCTCAGCATCATCCGGCCTTCGAGCGCTGGCAGGCGTTCGGCAGAGTTGGCAGGCTTTTTCACGCCAGGCGTCACGAAGACGGTGCCCGTCATGCCGTAGCGCTGCAGAACGGGGAATGCTCGATCATACACTGTCCGATAGCCATCGTCGAAGGTGATCGCGAAGGATCGGTTTGGGAAGAGGCTTCTTCGCTGCAGGCAGTGCACCGCCTCCAACAAGGTCAGCGTCCGGAAGCCGTTGCTGTGCAGCCGCGCCATCGCGCGCTGAAAGACCGCCGCTGGAAAGGAAATCGGCGCTCGCTGGTCGCTGATATCGTGGAACATGAGGATCGGCAGCCGGGTTCCCATCTTCCCTCATCTGCACCCTATGAAAGTGAAGCGGCTGCAGCGCGCGGTTCGCCTGGCAGGTTCTGCGCCCAGGTGCCGATGATGTCCACAAGCTCTTGCTGCTTCCACAGCGGGGTGAAGGTATGATTGGTGCCACGGATGACCCGTACATCCAACCAGCCGCGCCTGGTCCACTCGTGCAGTCGGTCCCCGAGTGCCACCTGCAGGTAGTCCAGGGTCTTGTCGCCCTCGGAGTAGATGTGCAGCACACAAACTCCACGCTCAGCCAGCTGCTGCATCCGTGCCGACAAATCCTCCTCCACGGGCGCCGTCTGCTTGCGGCGGCCAAACAGGCGGTTCCGAGCAAGCTTCAACGCGAGTGGCACCCTGGCCCCATAGTCCATTCCCCCCGTCAGCGCCCTGCGCCACACCTTGGTCCGGAACGAGCTGTGCAAGGCAATCCTCGTGTAGTAATGTACGAGCACCCGGTTGACCATGTGCGGTGGCAGCCTGCCATCGGCACCGTCATGGAGATGCCCCCATGCATTGATCAAGACAGCTCCCGTGACGCGAGGATCGATGGTCGCCATCCGGTACGAGAACACTGCCCCGGAGCAGAGGCCCATCAGAACAAACCGCTCAATGCCCCTCTTCGCCGTCAGGTGGTGCATGGCTTCCTGCGTCTGGCGCACCGCACTCTCGCCGAACGGCAGCCGGTCTCTGCGGCGCGGGCTATCGCCAATCCCTGCAAAGTCGAATCGAAGCGCCACAAATCCCAGGCTGGCCAGGTGTCTGGCGATCTTCACGTACAGACGGTTTGGACCCACGTGGTGTACGCTGCCCGCGTTCAGAAGCAAGAATGCCGGAAGCTTGCTGTCCACTTCGACGGCCGTTGGACGGGTGACCACGCCAACCAGGTCCCTGTCCTTGCCGAGAAGCTGGGCCTCCTCGGTCATGGGTACACCGCAGACATCCAGGCCACTGTCGCCTGCACGATCTCAGACGGCAGGATCACCCGCCCAACATCCTCATTCCACTCCCAAACATCGGGAAGGGGAGAATGTTGATAAGCCACCCGCGCATCCAGCCTCCTGAGATGCTGCTCCAGCGGCCGCTGAGTGTCCTGCTCGTGGCTGGAGATGATCAGCACGTCGTTCGCTGGCCGCTGCTGAACGGCCAACAGATCGATTCGCTCGAGATCCGCAGCCAGCGAATGCGTCAGCGGAAAGCCAAGCACTTCCGTGGGCAGCGAGCCGCGCATGGGCCCCTCGGGCACCACCAGGGCCTGTGCCAGCATCCCCTTGTGTGCCGCCGCCAGCTCTGACAGGTGAGCAGGCCCGCTCACCACCGGATCCCAGAGAACCAGCCCATCCACATCGCCCTGCTCAGCTCCAACCATCATCGACAGCGTTGCTCCCAGCCGGAGGCCAATGAGGCACACCCTGCTGCGATCGCACCTTCGCCTGATTTCGGCGATCGCCTGGGAGACGTCGGCACGCCACCGATCGATACTTGCCTGCTCGAAATCTCCCGCTGAGTTGCCACAGCCGTAATAGTCGAAACGCAGTGCAGGAAACCCAGCCTCGGCCAGGCGCGCCGCCAGGTACCGGCATGCACGATGAAAGCGGACGTACTCCTCCCCAATCGGATAGCAGAGCACAGCGGCGGTTGTCCGACGGGTCGCAGGGCTCGGGGCGTGATAGCAGCCAAAGAGCGAGTCGCTGCCTGTGCTGAAGTAAAAGGGCTCGACGACCACCGGCCTGGTCTCGATATGCCACTGAGGTGGAAGCTCATACTCCCCTGGAAAATCCAAGACAACCTCTGTCCTTCACATCAAGTCTCGGACTGCCCGCCTTCCACTTCTCGTCCGCGGAAGGCGCGCCGCAGCCTGCCGATCACGCTCTGCGATTCCGGCTGCTGCTGTGGCCGCACCTGAGCTTCACACGATGCAGCCATCTGGCCGAGGCTCTGGTTAACCAGTTCGACGGGGTGGACGCGCACGCCCAGCTCTTTTTCTAGCTGGGCTACAACGTACATCGCCAGGAGCGAATGCCCTCCCAACTCGAAAAAGTTGTCGTGCACGCCCACCTGCTGGAGGCCCAGCACCTCCTTCCAGATTTCAGCGATGGCACATTCCACTTTGCTGCGCGGCGGGACAAAGTCCGATCCCAGGCGAGTTTCCTGCGAATCGGGTGCGGGCAGCGCGCGGCGGTCGATCTTGCCGCTCGGCGTCCGTGGCAGCGCATCCAGTATGAGCATCACCGACGGCACCATGAACCTCGGCAACTGGCGCTCCAGGTGGCTGCGCAATTCGAACACATCAATGGTCTGCCCCTCGTTCGGCACCACATAGGCCACCAGCCGCTTGTCAAGCGGCCCCGTGGACACACGGCCCACGTCCTCCCTGGCCACGACGACAGCCTGCGCGACGGCGGAGTGTTGTGCCAGTACCGTCTCGATCTCGTCCAGCTCAATGCGCCAGCCGCGCACCTTGACCTGGTGGTCGATCCGGCCCAGGAAGTCGATGTTGCCGTCGGGCAGATAGCGCGCCAGGTCGCCTGTTCTGTACATCCGCGCTCCCGGCAGCTCGGAGAAGGGGTCTGGAAGAAACTTGTCAGCCGTCAGGCCAGGCCGCTTGAGGTAGCCCCTCGCGACGCCGATTCCACCGATGTACAGCTCGCCAGACACTCCGATCGGAACAGGCTGCAAAGAATCATCCACAATGTAGATCTGCGTGTTGGCAATAGGACGACCAATGTGGGGCTTTCGATTGGGATCTGCGCACAAACCTGCCGTGGCAACGATGGTCGCCTCCGTCGGCCCGTAGGCGTTGATCAGACGCCGCCCCACTCCCCACCTCCTGACCACCTCGACCGGACATGGTTCGCCGCCGACAATGACGGTCTCCAGCGCGGGGAGTTCCTCCGGTTCAAGCACCGCCCACAGAGACGGCGGTGAGCCCGCATGCGTAATCTCCTGGTCGCGCAGCATGCGCACAAAATCGGAACTCGAGCGCAGCGCATCCGGCGCGGGCAAGCAAAGCGTCGCTCCCGCGGAGAGCGTCGCGAACAAACGCGAACTCGCAGCATCGTAGCTGAAGGAGAGGTTCTGCAGCACACGGCTGCCCGGCAGGTACCCGAATGTCTGCGCCAGGGCGCGCATGGCGCTGCACAGTCCCCGATGGGCGATGAGAACACCGTTGGGCCTGCCGGTGGACCCGGACGTGAAGATCGCGTAGGCGAGGTTGTCGGCCGTCCCGGCACGGTCGGGATTGCGCTGGCTCTGGCGCGCGATGAGCTCCCAGGCCGAGTCCAGGCAGATCGCTTCGGCACCTGAGGCCGGCAGGGCGCTCAAGAGCGCTTCCCTGGTCAGCAGCACCGGCGGCTGAGCATCCTCCAGCATCCATGCCAGTCGCTCCTTGGGATAGTCCGGATCCAGTGGCACGTAGGCGCCGCCGGCCTTGACGATGGCCAGGATGCCAACGATCATCTCCACCGACCGCTCCAGGCAGATTCCGACCAGGACGTCCGGCCCCACGCCGCGCTGTCGCAGATAACGCGCCAACTGGTTCGCTCGCGCGTTGAGTTCACGATAGGTCAGCTTCTGTTCCTCGAACTCCACTGCAATCGCGTCGGGAGTTTGCTCAACCTGCGCCTCAAACAGCTCATGGATGCACTCATCCTGAGGATAGTCCACCCGGGTCCGGTTCCACTCCACGAGCACCTGCTGCTCCGCAGGGCTCAGCAGGGGCAGCTTGGCGATGCGTTGCTGAGGGTTCGCCGCGATCGCCTGCAGCAACGTCTCATAATGTCCCACCATGCGTGTGATGGTGCCCGCATCAAACAGGTCCACGTTGTACACCAGAGCGCCGACGAGCCGAGCTCCTTCCGACCACAGGAAGCACTCCACATCGGACCTCACGGTCATCGAGTTCTGCTGGTATGGGGCAACGGTCAAGCCCTGCAGATCCAGCGTATGCTGCGGCGTATTCTGCAGCACAAAGCCAACCTGGGACAGCGGGTTGCGGCTCAGATCCCGGCTCGGGTGAAGTTCCTCCACCAGCTTCTCGTAGGGTAAATCCTGGTGCTGATACGCCCCCAGGCACACCTCCCTCACACGGGCCAGCAGCTCCACGAAGCTCGGATTGCCCGAGAGGTCAGTGCGGAGGACCAGCATGTTGACGAAGAACCCGATCAGCTGCTCGATCTCGCTCCGGTTGCGATTGGCGATCGGAGTGCCCACCACCACGTCCCTCTGCCCTGTGTAGCGATAGAGCAGCACCTTGAATGCCGCCAGCAGCGTCATGAACAGAGTGGCACCCTGTTGGAGGCTGAGCTCATTGAGCGCCGCCGCACACTCCTCCGACAGGGCCATGCCCTGCGCGCGTCCACGGAAGGTCCGTTCCGGTGGTCGCGGACGGTCTGCAGGAAGTTCCAGCGCCGGAACACCATCTCCCAGCTGCTGCCTCCAATAGGCAAGCTGCTCATCCAACACATCGCCCTGCAGCCACTCCCTCTGCCACAGCGCATAATCCGCATACTGGATCGGCAGCTCCGGGAGTCTGTGCGGCCTGCCTTCGCGGTTGGCAGCATAGAGTTCCGACAGATCCCGGAACAGCACGGCCATCGACCAGCCGTCGGAGACGATGTGGTGCATGGTGAGCAGCAAGATGTGGTGCTCGTCAGCAAGCTTCAGCAGGCGGGCTCGCAGCAGCGGGCCAGCAGCCAGATCGAACGGCGCCTCGGCCTCCTCGATCGCCAGTCGCATCGCCTCGGGCTCGCGCTCCTCTGCGGCGAATCCTCGCAGATCGATCGCCGGCACCGTCAGCGTCAACCTGGGAGA
>JBFEPU010000114.1:0-8227 GCA_041549915.1 Anaerolineae bacterium
CAACTCCAACCGGCACGCCCACGGCGACACCAACGGACACGCCAACGGCCACCCCCACACCAACTGAGACACTTACGCCAACTGAGACACTCACGCCAACCCAGACCCGCACAGCGACGCCGTCGCCGACGATAACCCTCACCAGGACACCCGCTGGCGATGTCGTCCTAGTAGGCCGAGTGTACAACGCCGCCATCGGGCCCACCTCGCCCGTTTCCGGGGCCGTGGTGTCCGTCGAAACGTGTGTGGGACGCGCCTTCCAGTCGGTGAGTGGCCCGGACGGCGAGTATGACATCTTCTTGCCGGGGCAATACCTCAGCGCATGTGTCTGGATCACCCTGCATGGCTGGGCAACTGGCTATCAAAGCTACTCACAAGTGATCTCGGTGGCCAACCTGAGGATGAGTCCCGTGCGAGACATCGCGCTTGCCCCAATTGGGTGGTCCACGCCGACCGCGACACGGGTCGCCACAGCTACATCTGTCAAACACTGGCTGTATCTGCCCATAGTGCTCAAGCTGTCCACTTGACCCGCCTAGAGTGGGGCGAGGGATCCGCGGGCTGCTCGCAGAGCCCAAACCAAGAGCCGCATGTCGCGCACGGTGCTGCTTCCCCCGGCCGTGCGCCTCTCGACCAACAGGCAGCGGAGCCGATTGCGGCGGTTGAGCCGATTGCGGCGGTTGAGCCAATTGCGTGAGCGGATCGGGCACCTGCCCTCGTCCTCAGAAAGTCTGTTGCTCCACTGTGTCTCTCCGCGATAGCAGCTAGCGTCTCGGCGTGGCCCAGAGCCGCTGTCCCCAGTCCTGCCACCTGCGCCTGGCCACAACCGAACTCGTGCGCCGGCCACCCGCTGCCGATACAAGTCCCTGTTGGTAACGGTGGTGATTGTGCCGTATAATGAGGTGGGTGACGGTACCCCAAAGCTGGGTGCCTGCCAGGGAGGCAAATACCCAACAGAGAGCCGATCGCCGTCATCAACTCGGAGAGATGCAGATGCAAGACGAGGGGCTGAACAGCAAGATGCGCGAGGTGCGCGAGATGGCCGATGCCAAGGGTTTCTCCTCCGATCACACGCGCATCTGGGAGATGCTTGCCCTGATCCATAGTGAGATATCAGAGGCCACCGACGCGTATAAGAAAGGCTCCGCCCTGGACAAGGTCGGGGAAGAATTGATCGACGCAATCATCCGCATCCTGCACCTGCTCTCGGCACTGGATCTGGATGCCGAAGAGCTGTTTCAGCAGAAGATGCAGGTCAACTGGTCGCGCCATCACAAGTTTGGCACAGTGCGTGGTGGATAGACAACGCGTCTTTGAAGAAGGAGAAGTCGTGCTGGTCATCCTCGACCGCAAGCGGTTCCTGATGCGCTTGCTGGCCGGTGAGGTGCAGCACACGCATCGCGGGCTGATCCATCACGACAGCCTGATCGGAGAGGTGCCCGGCAGGACGATGACCACACACCTGGGTGACCCCTTTGTGGCGCTGCCGCCCTCATTGCACGACATCATCATGAGCATCCAGCGTCGCTCGCAGATCGTCTATCCCAAGGAGATTGGCTACATCCTGCTCAAGCTGAACGTGGGCCCTGGGAGCCGTATTGTGGAATGCGGCACCGGCAGTGGTGCGCTGACTATCGCGCTGGCGCACACCGTTCGCCCCACCGGCCGCGTGTATTCATATGAACAGCGCGAAGACATGCTGCATACGGCTGCCGGGAATCTGACCAACGCTGGGCTCTTGGACTGGGTGGAGCTAAAGCGCCGTGACATCGCCGAGGGTTTTGACGAGCAGGACGCGGATGCGCTTTTCCTCGATGTGCGCACACCATGGCTGTACGTTCAACAGGCCTGGAATGCGCTGGTTGAAGGCGGCTTCTTCGGGGCTATCGTCCCGACTGCCAACCAGGTGTCGGACCTCATCAGGGGCCTGAAGGAGCAAGGCTTTCACGACATCGAAGTCTGTGAGATCCTGCTGCGACCGTACAAGACCGTTGCTGAGCGTCTGCGGCCCACAGATCGCATGGTGGCGCACACCGGCTACCTGATCTTCGCGCGGCGGCTGGCGCAGGTCCCCGGCGACGAAGAGTCTGAACAGGGCGAGACGGAGCGCAGCAACTCTGCCGCACCTGAGCTGGGCACGGGTTCAGGCACTTGACCTAGCTTCATTTCAGGTATAGTATAGCGAGGCAGGCACTGCCCTGCCTACGTAGGCCAGAGGGAATCTGCGGGTCAATTGAGATTCGGTGATGGATACTTTCTCGCACTTTGAGAGCGCATCACGATCTTTGGCACCAAGTATTGCTATCAGATGAAGGATCAAAGGAAATGGTTCAGATACGAAGACTGGTTTTGGACGTCCTGAAACCGCACAATCCCTCCATCATACAGCTTGCCGGCGAGTTGAGCGAGTTGGGCGGGGTGGAAGCGGTGAACATCAGCATTTATGAGGTCGACCAGCGGGTGGAGAATGCCAAGGTCACGCTGGAGGGTTCCAACGTCGACTATGATGAAGTGCTCAAGATCATCGGCGAGAACGGCGGTGCGGTGCACTCCATCGACGAGGTGGTCGCAGGAGGCATGATCATCGAAGACGCAGCAACACCGCAAGACGCGCTGACGTAGCGTGTGGTTGTCGGTAGACAGTTGGCAGTTGCCGCTTGATCGGATAGCTAGAGAACGTCTCTTCACACTGATGCAAACGTCCAACTGCACGCTATTTGCCAGGAACTGCGCAGACTGATCGTTATCTGAATGGCGAACCTACGAGAAGAAATCCGGCGCTTTAGAGAGTACAAGTCGCCGACATCAGCGAAATCGCTCGCCGCCTCTTTGCCATGAACTCTTTCGACGGCGTGTTGACCATCCTGGGCGTCCTGGTGGGCAACTACCTGGCGGAGGTGCGCACTCCGGCCACGATTATCGTCACCGGGATGGCCACCAGCGTCTCCATGGGCGTGTCGGGCCTGTGGGGGGCGTACCTGACCGAATCCGCCGAGCGCCAAAGAAGCCTCGATGACCTCGAGGAGGTCACACTGACTGATCTTTCCGATACGCGCATAGGACGTGCCTCGCGCGTGGCAGTGGTGATCGTTGCTACCGTTGACGGCATCGCTCCCCTTCTGGCCTCCTTCCTCGTGTTGGTACCCTTCTTCCTGACTTCGGTGTGGGGCAACATCCTATACAGTTACTACCTGGCGCTGTTGATTGCCATGCTCAGCCTGTTCGCGCTCGGCGCGTTTCTGGGCACGATTTCCAAGCAGAACGTGCTCATCGCCGGCCTGAAGATGATCGTCGCTGGCGCTGTCGCTCTCTTGCTGAGCTACCTGCTCGAGAACGCCCTCCACCCATAGGAGAGAGGAGACTGGGTCCATGCCGCCGCTGCGACCCATTCGCCCCCGGCGGAGACCTTTTGCCGCTGCACGGCAGAGACTCGCCCGGGCAAACGAGCATTTCGCCCACGGCGACTATGCCAAGGCAGCGTCGATCTTCCAGGAACTGTCGGAGGCAGCCGAAGGGCGTGGCATACCGGACCGTGCTGGCGACCTCCGCTTGCGGGTTGCCCAGTGCTACTTGAAGCTCGACAACCTCGACCGCGCGGACGACGAAGCGCGACACGCGTTACGGCTATACCTGCGTGCGCAGCGGCCGCGCAAAGTGCGCCGCCTGCTGCCCAAAGTGATCGCCACGCTGGAGAAACACGGGCGGCACGATGAGGCGAAGGAGCTCCGCGTTAAGGCCGAACAGTTGCTCGTTTCCGCGCCCGGTGGAGCTGGCCCTCCACGCCCAGGCATGAAAAGAGCCCGCGGCAGCCTTCCGGGCAAGTGCCCCAACTGCGGCGGACCAATCAAGCCCAATGAGGTCAACTGGGTCGGACGAGGCTCTGCCGAATGCCCCTACTGCGGGAGTGTGGTCAACGCCACCTAGCCATCGTCGCATCCGCCATTCACTCGACGAGCCCTGAAGCCGATGCCAAGCTGCCTTAGACACACTACTCCTGTCTCCCGCCCTGACGGGCCACGTTGTCTTTCACAGCCGCATCCCTTGGCTGCAGCCGCTCATGCCCAAGCTGGCTGTCCCGGGCAATTGGCACGGACTGGGCGTTGCGCAGCCGTTGGGGTTATCCGAGTGCCCCGGTAGCCGCATGAGAGGCAGTTTGAGCACTCCGGGTAGGCGAGCAAGAGAAAAGTCTCCGCCAGGCTAAGGGAGCCTGGCGGAGACCGATGGTCGCACACTCGTTGACTACGCGTCTTCCTGCTCTTGCAGAGGGTCCTCTTCCGCCAGTATCTGACGCGCTTCGTCGGCGTGCTGCTCGGGCACCTTGATGCGAACCTGGCCGATGCCGTCCACCGTAAGGCCGAAGGCCAGGCCGGCGTAGTCGTAGGAGAGCAGCGCTGGAATCCCAGCCGCCTCCAGCTTGGATTTGATCACGTGCGCCCTCAAGTGCCCCTGGGCCCTGTACACCTCGACCAGGTCAGGGATCTCCTCGACTTTCGCGTCCTCTGACATCTCGCTCATGCTGTCCTTCTCTTTCTCACTGTCACGTCTGACTCTGAATACCAGGAGCACACCCTCGCGCAGCGCCACCTCCGCTAAGGGAGCGGTCATCACATTGCTCACGCCCCGCGCCGGGCCAAAGCGAAGTGTGTCACCGTGCAGCGCCCACTCCAGACCCACGCTCCGCACACCGACCGCGTCCTGGCCCACAGGCAGCAGCGTCACGATGTCGCCAGGCTCGCCGTGGATTTCCAGCTCACGGCCACCCCGCAGCAGCCAGACCTCTGTGTCGCCCGATAGTATCTTGGCTCTCACGCCGGCCTGCCATGCCACGTCCAACAAGAACACGTTGGCCAGTGTGTGATCCAGGCGGTCACCGGTGGCCCCCAGGAGCAGGATCTCGCTGGCACCCTGCTGCAGCGCGTATCGCATGGCCAGCTCGGTGTCCGTCTCGTCCTTGCGCGCCGGATGATCCACGAGCTCGCAACCGCTCGCTTCTAGCTGCGAGAGAAGTCCCTCCGACACAGAGTCCATGTCGCCAACCATCACCTGAGGCACGAGCCCCAGCTGTTGGGCTACGATCGCCCCTCCATCCACAGCGATGATCAAGTCATCCGGCCGAACCAGGTGCCCATATCGTTCGCCCTGCTGAACTTGGCCGTTTGCGACAATGATCACGCGCACGTTTGACCTCCACGTTTCCTCTGCGCTGTCCTTTAGATTCTACCACAGGAGGGCAGTCACACTCAAACGCGGGGCAGCTTCCCGCACACATGGATGTTGGGCTTGCAGACTGCCGCCCTCTCAGGGGCAGCGCCTGGCCTTTGCTCACCTTGCCACGGTTCGCAGCCGGTGGAGCTTGCACCAGGCGTTTACGCACAGGTCAATGACATTGCAGCGACCAGAACCTGAAAAACCCACGTCGGACTGGGGACAGCCTGCACAGATTACAGCTTAAAGCGCCAACCGCTGGACTTCTTCGGGCGGATCACTGTGAAAGTCGCTAGCTGAGTCCAGCCATCCACGCAGCACAGAGTAGGTCCTGGCCCTCGCCTTCTCCGCGCCCGTCTGCCCTGCGTGAGGCACATTCGGAAAGGCGGGGAGCGAACGACGCTAGGACCGTGTCACAGGTTCAATGGGCACTACAGTTTGCAGAATCAGGAGCTTGACGGCATAATGCGCCCTCAACGGAAAGGAGCAACGGTGACGCTACCCATCTTGTCAGAGAAGGCAGAAACATACTTGCAGAGACTGTGTGTGGAGATTCCAAGCAGGCGTGTTGGAAGCGAGGGGAATCGAGCGGCGACGGATTTCTTCGCCCGCACCGTGGGATCCTTCGGGTTTGACATACAGTGTCCAGAGTTTGACTGCGTCGACTGGACCCACGAAGGCGCCTCTCTCACTGTAGAGGGTGCCGCCTTTGAGGCATATCCCAGCCCATACTCGCTGGGCTGCGTGATCAGCGCACCCCTCGCTGTCGTGTCCACGATCGAGGATTTGGAGGCTGCGGACCTCACTGACAAGATCACCCTGCTGCGCGGGGATATCGCCAAAGAGCAGCTGATGCCAAAGAACTTTCCCTTCTACAACCCGGACCGGCACCGACGCATCATCGCTTTGCTGGAAGCAAAAGGGCCGCCAGCCATCGTCGCGGCTACTACGCGGGATCCGGAGATGGTGGGGGGTGCTGTGTACCCATTCCCGCTGATCGAGGATGGCGATTTCAACATTCCATCGGTCTACATGACGGAGGAAGAGGGCAACCAACTGGCTGCACATGCGGGCAAGGTGTTTTCGCTCGAAAGCCGGGCCACTCGAATCCCTGCCAAAGGCTACAACGTCATCGCGCGCAAAGTCGCTAACTCAGATCAAAGAGTCGTGCTGTTTGCGCACATTGACGCCAGGATTGGCTCTCCTGGTGCGGGTGACAATGCCAGCGGGGTGATCGTACTGCTCCTGCTCGCAGAGTTGCTGGCAAAGTACAGCGGGAATCTTGGTATCGAGATGGTGGCCGTGAATGGTGAAGACTATTATTCAAATCCAGGCGAGCAACAGTACCTAGCCATCAACGCCGGCACCTTTGAAGAGATCATGCTCGGAATCAATCTGGATGATGTGGGCTATCACAGGGGGAAGGTCGCCTATTCTCTGTACGATTGCCCCGATGAACTGGCTAACCCGATACGTCAGGTGCTCTCTGCCCATGGCGGGATCATCGAAGGACAGGCCTGGTACCAGGGCGATCACGGACTCTTCCTGATGAACAAGAGACCAGCCCTGGCCTTTACATCGGAGCTACTCACGGAGCTTATGGCGGGGATAACGCACACTCCCCAAGACAGGCCGGAGCTTGTCGACGCGGCCAAGCTCGTCGATATCGCAAGCGCGCTGCGGGATCTTTTGCAGCATCTGGACCGCAGTCTGCTGTAGAGGAGAAAAGCGCCCAGACCACGGTGGCGACATGCTGTGATGCAGAACCGGCGACAGCAAGAAACCCGGCTTCAACAAGAAGCCGGGTTTCTCCGTGCCGCTCACCTTGTGTCGAGCGACCAAGGGTTACTGGATGGCGTACGTGATCTGCACGTTCATCTGTACTTCGAGCTCACCGGGCTCTATGGGTGCGCCCCCGCCATAGGGAACAGCCGCTGCGGCCCGCTCGTAGACGGGACCGGCGCCCGTGATGACCTCGCTGATGCTCAGCACATCGCCCACTTGCACGTTGTTCAGCTCCGCCAAGCTCTCGGCTCGTGCCTTGGCGTCTTCCACGGCATTGGCACGCGCCTCAGCCTGCAGATCGCTCGGATCATCCACACTGAACCCGATGCCATAGATGTTGTTGGCACCAGCGGCCACCACGGCATCCAGAACGTCGCCCAGCAGCCCCAGATCTCGCACCTTCACCGACACCTGATTGTTGACACGATACGTCACCGGACCTTCGGCCCCCTCGACCTCCGGGAGGCGCTGCGGCTCACGCTCCGCCCACACGCTGAAGTTGCTGGTCTGGATGTCCTTGTCTGCGATGCCCAGATCCTTGAGCGCAGCGATGATGTCGCTCATCTTGGCCGCGTTGTCATCGACCGCTTTCTGGACTGATTCATCGCTCGTCTCGACGCCAATCGTCACGTTCGCCACGTCGGGCGTGCCATAGGCCTTGCCCACACCAACCACTGTGATGCTGCGATTGGGGGGTGTCGCGGCTGAACCCGCACCCGTCCCTGTCGAGCATCCCGTGGCAAGGACCAGAACACTGACTACCAGCAGCCCTGCAACAAGCATCTTCCGATCAAACATCGTTATCACCTCCTATGTGTTTGGCCTCTTCGGCTTCGCAAACAAGACGCGCAACAGCTGCAAAAGGTTCCACAGTCTTCATGGCAGAGAGCACACTATTAGGATTCTGAGGGACCCGGCAGGGCACTGCGCTGCCAATAGAAGAGCCACCAGAAGAGATGTCCCCTGGTGGCCCTCACCAAGCTGAAGAACAAGCGTCGATGTGCTATTCGTCCTTGGGAAAGCCGGGCATGTAAGCCAGAACGCTGCGCCGCTTAGCCTGAGACTTCATGTCCATCTCCTGAGCAGCCATCTCCAAGGACACCAGCTTTTCGACGGCCTCGATCCAGGCACCCGATTTGACCGGGGAGTGCCGCACGCGGTGCCGCCTCACGATCAGCGCCTCTGGTACGGGGCAGACTTGTACACAAGCGCCGCAGTACAAGCAGAACCGATCGTC
>JBFEPU010000115.1:0-8225 GCA_041549915.1 Anaerolineae bacterium
AACCGCCATCAACGCCAGTGCTCCCAGGCTCGCGGCGGCTATGCCCAGCGTCCGGGGGCTTGGGTGAAGGTCACTTGTTAACGCAACGAGCAGCAGGACCACCGTGACGGCGGACAGGATCTCAGCAAATCGCTGCACTCTTGTACGTTCCAGAGCCAGCTGAACCTCGTGTCGGCCCTGGGCGAGCCGCAGCCCGATGTATCCCAAGCCCGGCAGGGCCTCGATCTCCGCCGATTGGCCGTCTACAAGCGCGTGCCACCCCGCATAGTAATAGGTGTGGAAGGCCAACAGGGATTCTGTCGATGTCACATCGATGACCCACCGTTCGGATGTGGGGCCCTGTGCCTCGAGATCAGCGAGGGCAATCTGTCCGTCCAGGGTCAGAGGGGGCGCTTTGCCTCCTCCCTGCCACAGTACTTCGGATGTGTATGGGCGGGGATCCACCTGGCTTGGCAGGTAGTCGATTCGAATGGTCGTGCCCACGTTCGCCGTGAAGTACTCGTAGAGCATCAGCCGCTCTGGCGTAATGTCGGCTTCTTCGATAAGCAGGGGCTCTGGTTGAAGCTTCAGCAGTGCGCTTATCACTAGGGTCAGCCCCAAGAGGGCGGCTAGCAGCGTCTCCCATCGCCGCCCTTCGCGTACCAGGTAGGCGGTCAAAAGACTGGTTGCCAGTGCCTGCACTGACAGAAAACGCCAGGGAAACTGAAAAAGTGGCAGCAGAGGGAGGTGATCCCAGAGGGGGCGCGACAGAGGCGTGATCATGAATGTGGAAGAGGCCAGGAGCAGAACCAGGAACGCGCTGTGCAGTTCGACATGGCGCCGTCGTATCCACCAAGTGACTGCGGCCGCCAATCCGGCCACGGCCAGGAGCACCTGGATGAAACCCATTGCGAACGGCTGCTTATCGGCAGCAATCGTATAGTCGAAGGCGAGACTGGGCTGCACGAGGTCGAGGCCCCGAAAGTGCAGTGCGTAGTTCAGGTAGCCAGTAGTCATGTCCTCGAGCCGGACGTTCACCTGCTCGGCCAGCGCTGGCAGCCAGAACCAGGCGCTGAGCAGCAGGCCCGTGCCCAAAGCCAGGAGACTGCTGACTCTGCTCCACAAACCCTGCCGATGAGACATGTCGCCGCTGTGATGTGCCACCAGCAGAAGCGCATAGAGCAAAACAAAGGGGCTGAAGATCACAGCCGAGATGTTGTGCGTTAACACCAAACCAGCGTAGGATAATGCCACCCATGCCCCATTGCGGATACTGTTCTCCTTTCGCAGACGCAACAGTCCCCACAGGATCAAGGGAAAGAACACAAAGGCGTAGAATTCGGAGAGAGAGTCACCGCGAACGTAGACGTTGACCACATGAAAAGGAGCGCAGGAGTAGGCGACCACTGCGAGCAAGCTGGCGCTGCGCGCCATGCGCAGTTCGCGGCTGAATCCGTAGATGGCCACAGCTGCCAAGACAAAGCCAAGCGCCTGTACCAGCTTGATCGCCCAGATGTAGCCGACACCTGCCAGCTTCAATGCAGCAGCCAGGTAGATGGGGAGAGATGCGTAGAAGTTGAAAAAGGGATAGCCCAAGCCATACGCAGCCTGGGGCATCCATCGCACGGGGAAGACGCCCGCCTGCAGGTTGGCTACCAGCTGGTCCAGACGCACCAGCAGAAACGGACTGTCGCCGCCGGCCCGGGTGTTGACCAGGCCACTGCTGACCAACAGCGGTAGAGCCGGAACGAGGGCCAGGACGATGACTGGTCCCCATTCCCGCAGCTTTGCCCTCATCTCCGCCGTTGGGGCAGCACCGCTCATAGACGCTGTCGCAGAACCTGCAGACCAGCGGCTATGATCAAGGCCAGTGCAGCCAATATGATTCCACTCACTCCGTAGACAGAGCTGCCCACCCTGTCCAAGAGTGGCATGGGCGTAGCAGTAGGAGTCGGTGTCGCTGTGGCCGTGGCTGTGGCTGTGGCGGTTGGCGTCGGGACAAACTCTGCGCCAAACGTCACCTCGGTCCTCTCGCCAGCGACTACGACGGCGGCGGCCTCATCGACATCTGTGGACAGGTAGCCAGGTGCGTTCTGTCGCTGTAGATAGTACTCTCCGGCAACCAGCCCATCGAAGCAGTAGGGCTCACTCACGCCGTCGGTGGTATATTGATCTAGCTGCTGGCGATTGCTATCAAGCAAGGTGATGACAGCGTTCGCAACCAGATTTTCGCCCTCGTCGCGCTGACCGTTCTTGTTGCGGTCTTCGTAGACGCCTGCGCATATGCTGCCTGGCGCCGGAGTTGGCGTATGGGTCGGTGTCGGGGACACCGTCGGGGTAAGCGTAGCCGTCGGTGGCCTGGTTGGCAATGGGGTAGGTCGCTGCACTGTGAGACAGATGTCGTCCCAATAGGAATCGTTGAACTGGGTCCGGAACTCAGGTTGCCCTCGAAGGAACACAGTGATGGTGCCCGCCCTGGACTTTGCCTGGACCTGCAGGTTCATCCAGGTGTTATACTCGATCCGTGGCTCCGACCAGATCACGTTGGGTGAACTCCAGTCGGTGCCGCCAGTAGGATCAATTCCAACGTACACGCGGTAATTTCCTGGATCCACCACGGTGCCAGGGTCATGGTGTTGGCTGCTCCAGGCCTGCACCCAAGCAGAAAGCGTCAGTGTGCTCTCTACTGGAACCTGCACCTGCTGCAAGAGTCCGGCGTTGTGGGTGGAGAATGTGTTGAAGAACTTTTGTGCGAAATTGCCTGAGCGAACTCGTCGTCGCCCGTAGCGGGCTGCGTCCTCTGGTTTGTACTCCGGCCGACGGTAGTAACCCTTGTCCTGTCCCGGGCCCTCTTGCCACCACGGGAACCAGCCGTTGGCCACGGATACCTCGCCTGCACCGCGCTCGCTGAATCCCTCTTCAAAACCCGGATTGAGCAAGGTGTTTCCAGGGCACTCTCCCTGTGTGACTGGCTCTGCGAGCACCACGCTGGGCCACAAGAGCAGACACAGGATCAGGCCCAGAATCAATAGACTGAGAATCGAGCGGCGGACAGACATAACCATCAAGGGGCTCCCTACCTTCCGTTGTTTGGTTCTGCAAAACGACGTGATTATACTGATGGAGTATAGGCCGAGCAAAATGTCAGATTGTCGCTGGAAGGTTCGTTCTAAAACGCTACTGGCCGCTGTGGTCCTTGCCGCTTTTGCTTTGCGCATGTACCGCCTGGCTGGATCTCCTCTCAGCTGGGACGAGGGCTGGAGCATTGCCCTCAGTACCTTGAGCTGGTCCGAGATGACCAGCATCACGGCGCTGGATGTGCATCCTCCTCTCTACTATGCGCTGTTCAAGCTGTGGCTGCAGCTGGGCCGGCATGAACTGTGGATGCGTCTTCTTTCGGTGCTCGCCGGCGTTGTGACGGTGCCGCTTGCCTGTGCCGCGGGGCGAATCTGGCTCCGCATGGGAGACAGCCATTCGCAGGGCGAGACGATTGGCCTTCTGGCCGCCTTGGTGACCACCTTCTCGCCGTTTCTGCTTTACTACTCCCAGGTGGCGCGCATGTTCTCGCTGTGCGCGGCACTGAGCCTCGCTGCCGCCTACAGCCTTCTCAAGGCGATCGATACGGGGAGGGCCGCATTCTTCGCTGCTTTCGTATTGAGTGCAGCAGCCGCGATCTACACTTTCTATTACGCTGCCTTTGTCCTCGCGGCGCTTGTTGTGTACGCCGTGCTCATCCGACCCGAGCGCTGGCGTGCCTTGCTGATCTCCGTTTGTGTCGTTGCGCTGCTCTATGTGCCTTGGCTGGCGCTTGCCGTGCCCCCCATGCTGGATCGCGTTGGCAGCCGAGCGGGGTCCGCTTTCAGCGTTGCGGACATGGTCCGTTTCGTCGCCGATGGCATCTTTGGCCTGGTCTTTGCCTACCGTGCGGGGTGGATGGCTGTGCATATCATCCTCTTCTTGGTGGTGGCCGCCGGTTTGCTTGCGTGGCGCAGGAAGGAGTCCATGCGCCATCTGGCACTTCCCATCCTGGCCATCGCACTGAGTCTCGCTGCCGTATCCATGGGTGCAAAGGCGCATATGTTTGCGGCACGCTACCTGATTTCAGCCAGCCCTTTCCTGGCATTGCTGATAGCATGGGCTATCGCCGTATGCTGGCAGCGTGCCAGATGGCTCGGGGTACTTGCCGCGCTCCTGGTAATCCTCTCCGCTTTCCCTACCGTAGCCTACTATGTGTATGAGAAACCGTACGAGGTTTCCGAGGCTTTTGATCCTCAGGTCGGCTATCGCTACTTGCACGACAAGACGTCTCCCGAGGACATTATCTTCTTCAATGTTCTGAGCTTGGCGGGTCATTATGAACGCCTTCGTACCCCAGACGATCCGCCCTGGTCCTACGTGTCACGCTGGGACCCGGTCATTGAGCCACTCGAGCAAGCGTTGACGGACCGTGTGCTGCCAGCAGTGGCTCGCCACCGGCGGTTGTGGTTCGTGCTATACAAAGGTACGGTGGCTGCGAACCTCGCTCTGAAGGAGTGGCTCGATCTGAACCTGTACCCAACCTTTGGTGAATGGCGTGAGGATACACTCTATCTCGAGTACGTTTCGCCTACAGACCAGTTGGTGCGTTTGGAGCCCGGCCTTACCTTTGACGACCGTATCCTCCTGCAAGCGGCGACATTCACGTCGCAAACTCACGCCGACGATAGGGTGACGGTGCGACTGCACTGGACTACAAGAGAGGGCATCGAGCAGAGCTACAAGGTCTTTGTGCACCTCTATACCAGCGATGGTCGCTTGGTCGCACAGCACGATGCGGTCCCCGTCAATGAACTTCGTCCTACGTGGAGCTGGTCGCCTGGTGAGGAGATCGTTGACAACCATGGATTGTGGGTGCCACCAAATGCCCCTGAATCGTTGCGCCTCGTGGTGGGGGTATACGATCCTGAAAGCGGCACGAGGCTCATACTGCCAGATGGCGCAGATCATGCCGAAATCAGTGTGATAGAGGTCGGCCCTAGGGCCACTCGATGATCACGTGATCGGCTACCGGGACGTCCGCGCGGTCAACCATCTGCAGACGTTGCATCGTCTGCAAAGAGTACAGGCCGACGGAGATGGAATCCTCTTCCTCTGGGACTGCCGTGGTCTCCAGCAAGTGGTCGTCGGCCACAATGTCCCCAGGCCTCCACAGATGTGTGGGATAGTATCCTTGGGCTGGGTAGGAGTCACTCTGCGCCACCATCTGCTCGCCACGTCTCCAGTGCACGAAGACACTATAGTCCGCGTCCAGAGTGGCTCCAGCGCGCCAGAACAGACGCAAGCGTAGGCCGCTAGACTCCCTCAGCCACTGGTAGCCCAGCAGCTCAATCTTCCGCTCGAATTGCATCTGCAGGTTCAGCGGCACCTGGGCAGATTCGCTCTGATAGATGACGCAGATCAGGCGCGCCTGCTCTTCCAGGTCGCCCCTCTCCAGCGGTCCCTCACGCACGGAGATTAACCGCTGCGTTGGCAGCAGGTCCAGGTACGTTTGGTCTTCTGCGTACGGCCACACAATGAGCCAAGCCTGCTCCAACAGGGGTGACGCGAGTGGTAAGGTACTCTCATCCGGAAGAGTCAGGGTCGGCGTGTCCGGCACCAGATAGCGCAAGCTTGTCCAGTCATCCCACAGTTGCTTGTCCAGGTACACTTGGTGGCTTGAGTCTGACGTTGTCTCTGGCACACGCAAGCCCGACGCACGATGCCAGCCTGTGCCCACGAAGCTGTTGACTTGTGAAGCTAGCTCTACGGCTCCTGTCTCAAAGTTGTAGTAGACGGCCTCACTGCGGACGTGTTTGCGAAAGTAGTCATCCACGGTTGCAGACAGACTCCAACCAAGCAGCAACAACACCGCCAGTGATGCCAGCCGCCCTGCCAAGCGGATCCGCAACGCTTCCCAGGCCGTCTGCAGAGCAACAGCAGGGAACACAAAGAGCACCGGCAGAATGCCTACCGCGCGAAGAAAGTGCGGAGCATCTTCGGCCAAGACGGTGGGGATCAGCATCACCAAGAAGCAGATTACCAGCAGTGCATACTCCTGCCTGTCGCGTGCACGCTGCACGCTGATGGCCAGACCTGCAAGGAAGAGCAGGCCCATCAAGGGGTCAAAGACGGGCCGATAGGGCATATTGTGGCGCGGGATAAAGTCGCCACGCCAGTTGAACATCCCCAGCGCCTTTGCCGCGTGTCGCAGCAAGGTGCCCAGGAGATCACCTTGGTTGATGTTGGGATTGAAGATCGAGACTTGCATCGAGCGTTCCAAGAAGGTGTCCAGGTGTTGCACTGCATAGACCAGCAGTGGGCTGGCGATGATCAGGGCGACGGCAAAGAACAGCAATAGGCCCCGCCCGTTGATCGGGTGGCGACGCCAGAGCAAGCAAACAATCCACGCCACAAAGGCAATGGGCAGGAAGCGTGCTGCCAGGTAGGTGTAAAAGCTCAAGCCTAGGCAGAGTCCGCCGATCCCGAAATCGAGCCAGCGCTGCTTCAGTCCCGCTTCGCGCGGCTCCGTGTGTAGACCACGCGCCATAAACCACAGGCACAGAGCAGTCAGTAGAGGGAGGCCGATGGCACGAAAGCCAACGCGGCTGAGGTTCAGGTGCCAGAAGGTAATAGCTGTGATCAGCGCCGTCAGCAGTGCCTCTCCACGCCCCAGTAGTTCGCGGGTCATCCAGTACGTGGCGGGAATGGTGAAGGTTCCTAGTAGAGCCGATACCAGGCGTATAGCTAGCGGACTGCGACCGAGGTACGAAATGGACACCGCTACGAGGTACACGAATAGCGGCTCACGTCCGTTGTTGGCTTCGAAGAAGATTGGGCGCACGCCGCGAATGATATTGATGGCGTCCAGGCCATTGTACGCTTCGTCGTGATACAAGCCTGGCGGCCAGGTGTCGAGGGCGTACAATCTCAGCACAGCTGCCAGAGCGGTCACAAGCAATAGCAGAAAGCCCTCGCTGGAGATCACGTGCCGGATTCGCTGCAACAAGAGAACCCTCCTTGATCCATCGCATCCTGCCTGGGCACAGAAGCAATTATAGTGGCGGGCCGGTGAAGCGGGAAATGGTCGGCCCGCCCAGAGTTGTGAATTGTGTCGCGTCCGTTTGACAAGCACGGGAAGCTTCGGTAGAGTGGGCCTGAAATTGCAGCGGTATGTCACAAGCACCAATGCTCCTCTTGCTCAGTGGCGGCAGACTACAGGACATAGACTCGCTGTGCAATGTGCCCAAACATACCGCGCCATGGCTCTCCCGGGATTGGCTTTGTGCAGTAGTGCGATGAACGGGAGTGCGTATGCTCATGAGAGAGCGCGGGTACAGATCCATCGAGCGTGACATCCTTTCAGGGACTCATCCTGCCGTAGCTGATCGCTGCTCGAGCATCCTTAGACCAGAGCAACCACTTCGCAAGATGGAGATGTCTATGGACCAAGTAATAGGACTTCAGTGTGTGCTGTGTGGCGGGGAATATGGGACGGAGGAGACACTTTACACCTGTCCCAGGTGCGGCGTAGAGGGCATCCTTGATGTCATCTACGACTATGACCTGATCAGCCAGCGACTGACAAAGGACAAGCTGGCAAACGACCGCGAGCGGTCCATCTGGCGCTACATCGATCTCCTACCCATCGCCGATAGGAGCCTCATTCCCCCGTTGCAGGTCGGCTGGACACCGCTCTATCGTGTAGAGAGGTTGAGGCAGTCGCTGGGATTGCCTCAGTTATATGTGAAGGACGATGGGCGAAACCCCACGGCCTCCTTTAAGGATAGGGCCAGTGCCGTAGGTGTGACCAAGGGCAGGGAACTGGGTTTCCAGATCATTACCTGCGCATCCACAGGGAATGCAGCATCCTCGCTTGCTGGGTTGGCCGCTAGCGTAGGCTTGCCCACCGTCATCTTCGTGCCGGAGCGTGCCCCGGCTGCCAAGGTGGCGCAGCTTCTCATCTTTGGCGCTCGGGTTGTTTCAATAAAGGGCACCTACGATGAGGCTTTCGACCTGTGTCTTGATGTCTCGTCCGAGTACGGTTGGTACAGCCGCAACACTGCCATCAATCCTTACCTATCCGAAGGGAAGAAGACGGCTGCTCTGGAGATCTGTGAGCAGTTGGACTGGCAGGCGCCCGACAAGCTGTTTGTGTCAGTGGGCGATGGTTGTATCATCGGCGGCCTATGGAAGGGACTTCGGGACTTGTACGCCCTGGGCTTAATTGA
>JBFEPU010000116.1:0-8217 GCA_041549915.1 Anaerolineae bacterium
CCAAATGGCTACACCGGCATTGCCTGGAGCATCGGCGGTGTGCATGACCGTGCGTGGCAGGAGCGCCCCATCTTCGGGAAGATCCGCTACATGAGCCATCGTGGGGCACAGCGCAAGTTCGACGTGCAGGCCTACGTGAGGCAGCATCTGCCTTAGGTGCTGTGCTTGAGGGCAGTGCGCGCTTGTCTGCACGGTTATGTGCGCCCCACCTGGCGGCGCATTCGCCAATGCTGCTGGTGCGGCTCGTGGGCGTGACACTGGCGGTGGCCCGGTGGCCGTGAAATCCTGCGCTCGCGGCCCTGACGGTCATTGCCGATGCGACGCGACAAAGCGCTCGGCTGGCAGGCGAAGCGCACAGTCCCGTACCACATTCCCCGGCTTGCTATACCATAGGGGGGTATGCTATAATTGCGGCCGGAATGCCAAGAGAGTGTACGGAATCACGGGCTTCCACAGACCACGCTAGAGGGAGAGTACGATGCGCAGGATTGTTATCGTCGGTGGGGTCGCTGGAGGAGCAAGCGCGGCGACGCGCTTGCGACGCCTGGATGAATCGGCACACATCATTGTGCTTGAGCGCGGCCCGCATGTGTCCTTCGCCAATTGCGGCTTGCCCTACTACATCGGGGGCTTGATCAAGGATCGCGATGCACTGTTGGTGGCGACGCCGGAGCAGCTCCGGGAGCGATTCAACCTGGACGTCCGGACGCGGCAAGAGGTGCTCGAGATCGATCGCAAGAACCGGGAGGTGGTTGTCAATGACCTGAAGACAGGAGCGATCTACCGCGAGAGCTATGACAAGCTGATCCTGTCTCCAGGGGCCCGGCCACTGGTGCCCCCAGTACCGGGAGCAGATCTCCCGCAAGTGTTCCAGCTGCGGACCATGCAGGACATGGACGCGATCAAGGCGAAGGTGGATGCAGGAGGGGCGCAGGCGGTCGTGATCGTAGGTGGGGGCTTTATCGGGCTTGAGATGGCGGAGAACCTTGCACATCGCGGTCTGGATGTCACAATCGTCGAAATGCTGGCCCAGGTGATGTCACCTCTGGATTTTGAGATGGCCGCACTGGTGCACCGGCACCTTCGGCTGAATGACGTCCGGCTGGTCCTGGGCGACGGCCTGAAGGCCATCGCCCAGCAGCAGGATCAACTGACCGTAACTCTCCACAGTGACAGAGTTCTGCCTGCAGACATGGTTGTGCTGGCTGTCGGCGTTCGGCCGGAGAGCGACCTAGCCAGGGCTGCGGGGCTCGACCTCGGTCCACGCGGCCATATTGTGGTCAACGACGCGCTGCAGACCTCTGATCCGGACATCTATGCCATCGGCGATGCCATTCAGGTGAAGCACGCGGTCACTGGCCAGCCAACGGCGATACCATTGGCCGGGCCGGCGAACCGTCAGGGTCGTCTGGTGGCGGATCACATTGTTGGCCGCGATGTAGAGTACCAGGGCACGCAAGGCACCAGCATTGTCAAAGTCTTTGACCTCACAGTAGCCACCACCGGACTGAACTCCAAACAGCTGGAGCAACAGAACGTTCCTTTCGAAAGCACTGTTACCGAGAGTCCCGATCATCCCAGCTACTATCCCGGGGCTTCTCAAATGAAGATCAAACTGCTCTATGAGCCTGACAGCGGCCGCCTGCTCGGTGCCCAGATAGTGGGCGCTAATGGGGTCGATCGCACCATCGCTGTGCTCGCGACAGCCTTGAGGGCCCGCATGACTGTGTTTGACCTGGAGCACCTGGAGCTTCCCTACGCACCACCCTATGGCTCGGCGAAGGACCCCGTGAACATCGCTGGCTTTGCCGCGGCGAACTCCCTGCGCGGTGACACCCACATCTTGCAATGGGAAGAAATCCCACAACTCGATTCCGAGACCGATGGCCTGCTTGACGTCCGGACCCAATTGGAGTACCAGCTTGCGAGCATTCCGGGAGCTGTGCACATTCCGCTGTCAGAGCTGAGACAGCGCCTGGGCGAGCTGTCCAAGGACAAGCGCTGGGTGGTCTACTGCCACATCGGCCAGCGTGGCTACATTGCAGAGCGCATCCTAGCCCAGAACGGGTTCCGAGCTGCCAACCTCACTGGCGGCATGGCTGTCTATGAGGCCGCAACGTCCAACCAGAGCAATAGCGATCGGTAGTACAGACCATGCATTGACCTCAGGGTCCTTTCACGCTATAATCGTCGCCGGCAGGCTGGATGGCATGGGCACAATCAAGGAACCACAGCCGGTGAAACTGATTGTCAGCATGTTCAGTCACGACGAGACGCTGTTGGCAGTGGCTAAAGGGGCGCTCATCCGCCGCTTTGGATCTGTTGATTACCAGAGTGAGCCGCTGCCCTTCAATCACACCCCGTACTACGAGCGTGAGTTTGGAGCTGGCCTCGTCCGTCACATCCTGGCTTTTGTCGACCTGATACCACCACAGCAGCTGGCCGATGTCAAGCGCATCACCAATGAGCTAGAGATGACCTGGGCAGTTGAAGGGCGGCGTCGTGTCAACCTCGATCCAGGCTACGTGACACTCAGCAAACTGGTGCTGGCTACCACCAAGGACTATTCCCACCGCGTCTATTTGGGCAAGGGTATCTACGCCGAGGCCACGCTGTACTATCGGCACGGTGCTTTCCATTCCTGGGAGTGGACCTACCCCGATTACGCCAGTGCTCCCTACCTCAAGATCTTTGAGCAGATTCGCTGCATTTACGTTGCACAGTTGCGGGCCGCATTAACCTGACGGAGGCTCTCCCATGTTGCCCACGGCTTACCCGTATGACCGTGACGCTCTGCTGACCGCCTGGCAGCAGTTCGTTGAACAAGGTTCCTGTGAGCTGGACGCACTCGATCCGGCTGTGCCGCGATCTTGGCGTCGCTGCCGGCAGGCCGGTCTCGAACCGGCCAAGACTGCGGTGAGCCCACCCCGTGAAGATACGGTGGCTTTCGAGCACCGGCTGCACGCACACTTCGATCTGATTGCTGTCGCTCGACCGTTTATGGAGGATATCCACCAGTTCGTTGGTGAACATGGTGTCGTTATCTTCGTGACGGATAGGAACCTCTGTATCCTCGATATCGTGGGTGATTCGTCGCTGCAGGAGTTGATACAAGCCTGTGGGATGCAACGCGGGGTGTCTCTTGCGGAAGAGTATATTGGCACCAACGCAGCGGCCATGGCTCTGCGAGAAGGGATCCCAGTCCAGGTGGTGGGCCCCGAACACTACTGTGCCGCCTGCCACATCTTTACAGACACAGCGGCTCCCATCCACGCCCCGAACGGGGAGATGCTCGGCGTGCTGGGAATCGCTGCTCTGGAGGAGGATGGGTGTCCTCACAGTCTGGGTGTTGCCATGGCAGCAGCCAAGGCCATAGAGAACCAGTTGCAGGCAGACTTGAGCCTCTCTGAAGCGCATCAACGACACGCCGAGCTGGATGTCGCTCTCGAAGCGATGAGCAAAGGGATTCTTTTCCTTGACCTCGATGGACGGGTGACACACATTAACGCCTGCGGGGCCGAAATCCTGAGAATCCCTCACCGACTGGCAATGGGACGGGAGATACGTTCTCTGCTGACACTCCCTCCCCGTGTGGAAGCCGCAATGGACCAACGGAGGGTGATGAAGGAAAGGGAGGTCGTGTTCCAGCGCCGGGGCGAGGCCCTCCCCTGTGTGGTGAGCATGAACCCGCTGTCGAAAGGGTCTCAGCCGTCCGGCTTTGTGCTCACGCTGGAGCACAGTGCGGAAGTAAGGCAGCTCGTGCATCGCATGGTCGGTGCAAGTGCGCACTTTACCTTCGCCGACATTGTGGGGCAGGATGTGGAGATGCGCAGGCTGCTGCGCTACGCGCACAGTGCGGCACAGGGCGATGCCAATGTTTTGCTTCTCGGCGAGAGCGGCACTGGGAAGGACATGTTTGCTCAGGCCATCCACAATGCCGGTCGCCGTGCCAGTGGACCTTTTGTGAGTGTAAACTGCGCGGCAGTTCCCAGGGAGTTGCTTGCCCTGGACCTGTTTGGCTACGAAGGGACGTTCCTGGGAGACAGAGAGAAGAGTCGCTCCAGCAGGCTCGAGCTGGCAGATGGGGGAACCATCTTCCTGGAGAACGTGGATGGGCTGCCGTTGGCAGTACAGGCGACTCTGCTGCGCCTCATCGACACCAAGGAGGTCGTGCGCCTGGGCAGTGCTCGCGTCATTCCGGTCGACGTGCGCGTCATTGCCGCCTCGAGCAACATGGACCTGGCAGGTGAGGTGCAAAGGGGGCGGTTCCGCGCTGATCTGTTCTATCGCCTCCAGGTCCTCACCCTAACCATCCCTCCCCTCCGTGAACGCGGCAACGATATCTTGCTGCTGGTCGCTGACCTGATCGAGAAGTTCGGCCGGCGCCTGGGGAAGAATGTCACCGTCTCTCCAGAGGCTATGGCGATGCTGCAGTCATATCACTGGCCGGGCAACGTTCGTGAGTTGGAGAACGTGCTGGAGCGTGCGATGCACGTGAGCGAGGGAAGCGAGCTGACAGTCGAGCATCTCCCTCCTGAATTGTGCATGGCAAACATCGGAGGCGTTGCAGAACGCATTGTCACGCTTCAAGAAGCGGAGCGCCAGGCGATCATCCGAGCCGGGAGAGCACTCCAGGGAAACGTCACTGCAATGGCCCAAGTCCTGGGCATCGGCCGGACTACCTTGTGGCGCAAGATGAAAGCGTTCAAGATGACAGCGCAATCCTTCAAAGGGTAGCTTGGATCGCCTATGGTCAGGACTACCACCGACTCTGGACCCTGTAGATAGGGGTCAAAGAGAGGGCGGCAACATCACTACGTGGCCACGAAAAGGGTGGAGGTGTTTCCAAAAGGAACGCGTGTTGCCTAGTGGATGTTTCACAATGAAACGATGCGGGCCGCGAATATTGACAAGGCTGCTCTGGTGTTGTAGTATAGTGAGTGCGTTGTGTCGATGGCGGCAGGTCGTTCGGAGGCACCCGGTATTTGTTGCGCCGTCGATTTGACAATGTCGCCTTTTCGCTATATGATAGACCACAATTGAGCACCCGGACGTCGAAGCCTCGATCGTCTTTTCGTTCTAGACGGACAATCCCAACGGGGGGAAGAGTGCATTCACGCGTGAGCAAAGGGTACGCGCAACCAGTTGGTGTACGGATTATGCGGTCACTGACTGCTGTGCGGCTAGATGGTGGCCTTGGCATGTGCAGTTAGAAGGCATCCTGCCGAGCTTGGCTCGGTGCGATGCTTTTTTTGTTTCTCCGCAGGGGCTGCCGCAACTATCTCCAAGCGGTGGCCCCGCAACCGTGATCCGGTCCCAGGGTAGAACTGGGACCCACCGGAGTACTGGGAAAGGGGGTGGTCCGCAGACACAACAAGCTTGCCGTCGTCAGTCCGTACCAGCTATCGCCACTTGTCATGATTTGAAAGGAGAGAATGGAACAGATGGGACAGTTGATTGGCGAGGTTCTTGGGTGTTTCATATTGATCCTGTTGGGTGATGGCGTCGTGGCCAACGTCGGGCTCGCTCCGCGCCTGGCTGCCCCGGCTTACGACTGGGTTACGATCACAGTCGGCTGGGCCATGGCGGTGGTAGTTGCGGTGTACGTCACGGCTGGTGTCTCTGGCGCGCACCTTAACCCGGCGGTTACTCTGGCCCTGGCGCTGAAGCGCGACTTCCCGATGGGCAAAGTCATTCCCTTCTGGATCGCGCAGGTAGTCGGCTGCTTCCTGGGTGCCCTGGGCGTATTCCTGTGCTATCGGGATGGGCTGGTAGCGGCCGGCCTACCCAATGTCTGGTGTACGGGCCCAGGCGGAGTGTTCGGCGAAGCGTTCTGGGGCGGTGCAGGAGCAGCAAGTATCGGATCCTACTCCCTGCTCACCGCCACGATCACGGAGATCATTGGCACAGCTGTGCTGCTTTGGGGCGTGCTCGCCAGCGGCGATACGAAGAACCTGGGCGTGGGGGCCAACCTGGGCGGAGTACTGGTCGGTCTGGTTGTGCTAGCCGTGGGACTCTCCTTGGGTGGGCCCAGCGGCTACGCCATCAACCCCGCCCGTGACCTCGGTCCGCGCCTGTTTGGCCTCGTCTCGGGCACCACCGGGCTCTTTGATGGCTTGTACTGGCTGGTGGCGCCCATCATCGGCCCGCTGATCGGCGGTGTTATCGGCGCCTTTAGCTACGACATGTTTGTGACCGCCAACCTGCCGAAGGAGTAAGCAGAGAGCCAACCGGCCGGTCCGGATGAGGCTGTCTCAGGGCCGCCAGGTCGGCCAACGGGAGGGAAGCTGCCATGCTCTGCTTCCCTCCCGAATGTGAGCGACAAGCAAGAGGAGGAGGGACCGTATGAAAAAGCTGATCAACAAGCCGGACGATGTGGTCGAGGAAGAACTTCAGGGGCTAGAGCTGGCCTACCCGGAGATCATCAAAGTTCACTACGACCCAAACTTTGTGTACCGTGCGGATGCCCCGGTAAAGGGCAAAGTGGCTGTCGTTTCTGGTGGCGGCAGCGGGCACGAGCCCATGCATGGTGGACTGGTCGGCTATGGTATGCTGCACGCGGCTTGCCCCGGTGCGGTGTTCACCTCACCGACGCCGGACCAGATGCTGGAGGCCACCAAGATGGTGGACGGTGGCGCTGGCGTACTGCACATCGTCAAGAACTATAGCGGGGACGTGATGAACTTTGAGATGGCCGCCGACATGGCACGCGGCGAAGGCATCCAGGTGGCCAGCATCCTGATTGACGACGACGTGGCCGTCAAGGACAGCCTGTACACCCAGGGCCGGCGCGGCGTCGGCACCACGGTACTGGCGGAGAAGATCGTTGGGGCCGCCTCAGAAAAGGGCTACGACCTGCAGCAGATGGCTGACCTGTGCCGCAAGGTGAACATCAACGGCCGCAGCATGGGTATGGCGTTGACGTCCTGCACGGTGCCTGCCGCGGGGAAGCCAACGTTTGATCTGCCGGAAGACGAGATGGAGATTGGCATTGGCATCCATGGTGAGCCCGGCCGCCAGCGCATGAAGCTCAAGACGGCTGACGAGATCACCGAGATGCTGGCCCTGGGCATCATCGAGGACCCTGCGTGGACCAGAACTGTCCGCGAGTGGGACTTTGACAAGGAAGAGTGGGTGGACGTTGAGCTGGTTGACCCGCCCTTGAAAAAGGGCGATCAGGTGCTGGCCTTTGTGAACAGCATGGGCGGCACGCCGGCCATCGAGCTGCCGATTGTCTACCGCAAGCTGCACGAGATCTGCGAGAAGCAGGGGTTGAAGATCGTCCGCACGATCATGGGGCCGATCATCACCTCGCTCGAGATGCAGGGCTGCTCGATCACCCTGCTCAAGATGGATGATGAGCTGATCGAGCTGTGGGATTACCCGGTCAAGACCATCGGCATGCGCTGGGGAATGTAGCGCCCGGGTGTCTGGAGCGTCACTTCGGAGGTCAGCGGGCTGGGCTCTGACTCTGCCCGGTCGGCAACGCTCCGGCCTCTACTGTTTCTCTGAAGAGGCCCTCCACTCCCAATACATCAATGCAGGAGCAAGTCTGGATGCCAATCACTACCGCTGACGTCTTGGAGTATCTGCACCGTTCGGCACAGGTGCTGAAGGAGAACAAGGAATACCTCACCGACCTGGATTCGGCGATCGGTGATGCTGACCACGGCATCAATATGGACCGTGGATTCCAGTCCATTCTGAAGAAGGTGCCCTCCGTGGAGGACAAAGACGCGGGCACCATCCTCAAGACGGCCGGCATGGCGCTGGTTTCCAGTGTCGGCGGGGCCGGCGGTCCCCTCTACGGGACGGCGTTTATGCAGGCCGGCATGGCTGTGGCGGGCAAGCATGAGCTGGTCGCCGGGGACATTCTGGCTGCGATTGAGGCGGCCCTCCAAGGGGTGATGATGCGCGGCAAGGGCAAGCCCGGGGAGAAGACGATGATCGATGCCATCGACCCGGCGATCCAGGCCATGCGCGAGGCGTTGGAGAATGGAGCTGGTGCGGAGGAGGCCTTGGAGAAGGCGACTGCCGCTGCCGAGCAGGGTATGAAGGACACCATCCCCATGCTGGCCATGAAGGGCCGGGCCAGCTACCTGGGTGAGCGCAGCATTGGTCACCAGGACCCAGGGGCGACTTCTTCGTACCTTCTCATCCGCACCATGTATCAGATGGCGCGCAAGGAGGAGTGAAATCCGTTAGGTTGTTGGACAG
>JBFEPU010000117.1:0-8184 GCA_041549915.1 Anaerolineae bacterium
CGGAGAGCGGATGCATGAGATCGGTGACCAGTGGCAGGAGGTCGCGGAGATCTTCAAGCAGGCCTACGAGGCACCTGACCCGGCGGCGCTGCTGCCAGAGGCCACATCACGAATGAAGGCAATCGCTGATCAAGAGCAAGCCGCCTGGGAAGAGCTGAGGCAGGCCGTCGGGGCGTGACACACACAGTGTGCTCACTCAAGCCTCTAGTATCAGAGCAAGGGGAGGGGACCAATGGAGAAGGTTGATCTGATGAAGGAACTCAAGCACCTGTACAGACCGTCGAAAAAAGAGGTCACGGCGGTCGACGTGCCGCCGCTCAAGTTCCTGATGATCGACGGTCGGGGAGCGCCTGGCGGCGAGGAATACGGGATCGCGCTTGGCGCGCTGTACTCCGTGGCCTATACACTCAAGTTCTCATCCAAGGCGCAGGGACTGGACTTTAAGGTGATGCCGCTGGAAGGCCTGTGGTGGGCCGACGACATGGCGGCCTTTGCTGAGGCCAACAAGGAAACATGGAAATGGACCACCATGATCCTCGTGCCGGATTTCGTGACCGAGGAGATGGTCGAAGAGGCCAAGGCGCAGGCGATGGAGAAGAAAGGCGTGCCAGCCATTTCGGGCGTCCGCCTGGAGACCTTTCGCGAAGGACCGTCGGCGCAAATCCTGTACATCGGACCCTATGCTGATGAAGACGACACCATCGAGCGCATCCACCAGTTCATTGAGCAGCAGGGCCACAGGCTGCGGGGCAAGCACCATGAGATCTACCTGAGCGATCCCAACCGCACCGCGCCGGAAAAGCTCAAGACCGTAATCCGCCAGCCATACGAGTAGGGACGTAGCGTTCAAAACGGCGTACCCTATGCCGGCGTGTCCGCTGGAGCCCTCATCGCTCCACAGGTCTGCGCCAGTCCTCCAGAAGATACAGGTGAACCCTCGGTCCGCATCCTGTCCGGCCTAGGATTGATGCAGGACTGTGTAATCGGCGTCCACCTTAGCGAATGGGACGCCTTGCCGCACGTGCTTGAGGCCATGGCCATCACGAGGACGGCCACCGTCTGGGGTATTGACGAAGATGCTTGTGCCCTGTTTGAGGACGGCCGGTTCGGGGGCGCTTTCAGTGGGACCGTCCACGAGATCTCCATGATCGATTTTGCTGCGCTGGCCCACCAGATCACGGAACACGTTTCATCATCGTGACTCCGTTCGACTTGGTACCCATCTGAAAACAGCGCGCCGGTCTCCGAGGCCGGGCAATCCGGCGGCTTGCCCATGCTGGTGCAGGGTGCTGCGCAAGGAGCCGCCTCAGCTGAGCTTTCGGATAGGCACTTATGCAGTGCCAAGGGGCCGCCGAAGCCGCCGGCACGACTATCCCGCGCACCGCACCGGATCTGCCTTGCCCGTTGCCTTTCGCCCTTCATCCCCCGTCTGACACTCATCGTCTCCAGTCGCAGTCTCTGCCGGCTGTGGTGTATAATGGAACCACCACCAGCTCACTGTCGGAGGTGGAATGCCGAGAAAAGGCACCGCTGATCTACCTCTCCACTATGGGAAGGTACCGCGCTGGCTATTCCAGCGCATGTCGCTGCTGGCTCGCGAGGTGTCATTGGCCATCGCGACCGAGTTCGGGGCACAGGAACTGCTGCGTCGCCTGTCCGATTCGGTCTGGTTCCAAGCGTTCGGCTGCGTGCTAGGCTTTGACTGGCATTCCAGCGGGCTGACCACCACTGTATGTGGCGCACTGAAGGTTGGCCTGAAGGATGCACAGCATGATCTTGGTCTGTATGTGGCCGGAGGCAAGGGCAGCACATCACGTCGCACGCCCCAGGAGATCGAAGCTCAAGGGCAGCATCTGAGTGTGGATCCGGCCCAACTGGTGTATGCGAGCCGCATGTCGGCGAAAGTGGACAGCTCCGCACTGCAGGACGGATATCAAATCTATCACCACTCGTTCTTCTTCGACCGCTCTGGGAATTGGTGCGTTGTGCAGCAGGGCATCAATCTGGATGAGCGTTATGCGCGTCGCTACCACTGGCTGGGCGAAGGACTGCGCGATTTCGTCGTGGAGCCGCACAGTGCCATCTGCTGCGACCACCGTGGTGAGGTGCTCAACATGGTGGCACAGGAGAGCGGCGATGCCCGGTCGGCCAGCGCGGTGCTGGCGCGAGAGATGCCAGGCAAGCTGGTAGCTGAACTGCAGCGGCTGCAGGAACTGGAACTGCCCAGCCGCCACCAAGTTTGGCTGGCCGACGTTGAGCCCAAACGTCTGGGAAGGATCTTCCTCTCCACATACGAACGGCAGCCGCAGGACTTTCAGACCTTGCTGGGCATGAAGGGAGTAGGGGCCAAGACCATCCGCGCTTTGAGCCTCCTCTCCGAGATTGTGTACGGCGCTCAAGTCAGCACGCGTGACCCAGCCCGGTTCACCTTTGCTCACGGGGGAAAGGATGGCCACCCGTATCCGGTGGACCGCGACACGTACGACCGCTCCATCGAGACACTGCGCAGCGCCATTCATCAGGCCAAGCTAGGCCGGCGTGACAGACTGGAGGCGTTCAAGCGGCTGTCCGCATGGGAGACCGAAGCAGACGATGTCAGACTGGCAGCGGCGCAGGGTGAGTAGCGGGTCGGCGATAGTGGCCCTCGACCTTTGGAAACGGGTAGCTGGGAGCTGACCCATGCCACAGTGGGATGAGCTGTTTCAGGACGAACGCTTCCGCTGGCGGGAGCCAGAGGAGCAGGTCATCGGCTTTGCGCAGGATCTGAAGCGACGTGGCGCCCGACGTGTGCTGGACCTGGGTTGTGGCACCGGGCGGCACGTGGTCTACCTGGCGCGGAAAGGCTTTGATGTGTGCGGCACAGACATATCTCCGCGTGGCCTCGAGCACACCAGGGCCCGACTGGAAGAAGAAGGCCTGCAAGCTGATCTTCAACTCAGCGACATGACCACCATCCCCTATCCCGATGGGCACTTTGATGCCATCATCAGCACCTACGTAATCCATCACAACACCCTGGACAACATCCGACGCTGCGTGGCCGAGATGCACCGCGTGCTGGTCCCCGGTGGCAAGGCCCTGCTGATCGTCAGCTCGCAGCGGGGGCACCGCTATGGCAAGGGGCAGCAGTTGGAGCGCGACACCTTTGTCCATGATTCCGGCCCCGAAGTCGGTATTCCGCACCACTTTTTCGATGAGCCTGGTCTGCACGCGCTGTTCGCTGACTTTCGCATCGTGGCGCTCACCTTGGACGAATTGGACGAGGTCGAGAACGGCGTGCACTACCTGCACAGCCACTGGGTCGTCACAGTGGAGCACGCGGCCGGTGACGGCTAACCAGATGTGCTGCACACGAGACAGTCTGGAATGAGCAGGTCCGGAAAACCTTCGTACTGCATCTCGGGTCAGTTGTCCTACTGTTCGAGGTTGGGCCAACCCGGGTCAAGTGCGCTCCCCAGCACCATTCGGTTTGACATGTTTCACTCACGGCCACTATAATGCCCGCCAAGAGTTCTCCATAAGGTTGGTCCTCGCTCCCATCCTCTGGGGGCTCGCAGAGCTGCCGCGGCTCTACAGTCGGCAGCCACAGGAGGTGGAGGATGACCCAGTACATAATCGCTCACGACGTTGGGACCGGCGGCAACAAGGCGGTCCTCGTAGACACGTCTGGCGATGTGCGTGCCACGGCCTTTGCGCCCTACCCCGTACTGTACCCCCATCCTGATTGGGCCGAACAGCAGCCAGAGGACTGGTGGCGGGCGGTCAGCACAACCACGCGTCAGGTGCTGGAACGGGCCGGCATCCGGCCCTCCGATGTGCTCTGCATGGTGTATCACACGCAAATGCTGGGTATCGTTGCCATGGGGAGCGATGGCCGGCCGTTGCGCCCAGCCATTATCTGGCTTGACGCGCGCGCCCCTGAGCAGGCGGAGCGCATTATGCGCAAATTCCTGCATCGCAGGCTTTTTGCGGCGATCGCTGGTACAGAGATCACCGGCAAAGATGGCCTGCCAAAACTCTTGTGGCTCAAGGAGAACGAACCAGAGATCTACAACGGTATGACCTGCTTCCTGGACGTAAACGGCTATCTCACCTACCGCTCTACGGGCAAGATGGTTTTCGAGTGGTCCTGTGCCTCGGCGTTTGGTCTTGACCTGCAAAAGAAGGACTGGCTGCGGACGATCATACGCTACATTGGCGTCGACCTGGCCAAGTTCCCTCCATTGGTGCGATCCATCGACCAAGCCGGGACCCTGACGCCGCAGGCGGCCACCGAGTGCGGACTGCTAGAAGGCACGCCTATCTTTGGTGGTGGAGGCGACGCCCCGGGCGCAGCAGTCGGCGCCGGCGCTACCAGGGAGGGTGACGGCCATATCTACCTTGGCACATCCGGCTGGGTGGGCGTGGTGACGCACAAGACCCCCACCGGTCGCCATGGCGTTGTCTCCATTCACTCTGCGGATCCTGAGAAGGCCCTACTGTTTGCGGAGATGGAGACCGCCGGAGCGTGTTTGAAGTGGATCGCCGACGAGTTCTACCGGGCGGAGCAGGCCGACCCGAATGTCTCCAATGTCTACGCCTTGATGGATCAGGATGTGCAGAAGCTGCCACCGGGCTCCGATTTCTTGATCTGCACACCATGGCTCTACGGCGAGCGCGCTCCGATTGCTGATACCTGGGTCCGCTCGACATTCTTCAATCTGAGCGCTGATCACACCCGTGAGCACCTGCTGCGCGCTGTCTATGAGGGGGTGGCCTACAACTTGCGTTGGATGATCGAGATTGTGGAAGGAACCTTTGGCTTCCTGATGCCTACGCTGCGGGTCATCGGCGGTGGCGCCAGGGGTTTGCCGTGGATGCAGATCGTAGCCGATGTCACCGGCCGCCGGGTGGAGACAGTGACCAATCCACAAGAGGCAGGCGCCGTGGGAGCGGCCCTCACTGCCGCCGTGGGGCTAGGGCTGTACAGCAGCTTTGAAGAACTGCGCAAAGTGGTGCGCGTCGAGCACGAGTTCGAGCCGCAGGCCGCTCACGCCGAGACTTACGGCGTGCTCTACCAGGCCTACAAGCGCCTGTACACGTCGCTGCGCAGCCTCTACCGCGAGGTGAACGAGGTTCGCTTCCGTGGAGGCGCGCCGCCGCAGAAGCCGACGTAGGAGCGTGCTTGCCCTCGGCGCCCTGCCAGTGCTTTGTGTTGTCAATGTGCAGTGCGAGTGATCATCATGAGGAGGATCACAATGTCAAAGATGGACCTGGAGTCACTGCCGATCGCACTGCCCGATGGCGTGGACTATGATGAGTATGTCATCGGCACTTACCTCGTCTCCTACCCCAAGGCAATCCCGGTGCCCAAGCTGGCTCCTGCTCTGGCCATAGAGCAGTCTACCGGCACCTGGGTTCCTGTGCCAGGTGAGACGCCTGAGGTACGCCGCCGTCACGTGGCCAAGGTCATTGGTGTCTATGAGATGCCGGACTATGAGTGGATGGTGCCCCCCGAGGTAGAGGAGCGCCAGTACTTCATTCAGGTCGCCTTCCCGGCAATCAACTTTGGTCCGCAGATTCCGATGCTCCTGACCACGGTGATCGGCAACATCTCAATGGCGGGGAGGCTGAAGGTACTGGATCTCCGCTTTCCGGGAAAGTTCGTCAACGGCTTTCAAGGACCCAAGTTCGGCATCGCTGGAATACGAGAGCTGCTGGGGGTGCCGAGGCGGCCTCTGCTCAACAACATGATCAAGCCCTGTACCGGCTACCCTCCGGAGGTCGGCGTGGAGCTATTCCGGCAGGCCGCCTTGGGTGGGTGCGACATCATCAAGGATGACGAACTGCTGGCTAACGCATCCTTCTGCGAGGTCGAGGCGCGCGTGTCACTGTACATGGAGGCAGAACGTCAGGTCTACGAGGAGACCGGGGAGCACACTCTGTACACGGTGAACGTATCCGACGAAATCCCAAAGGTGTTTGAGAATGCACGTCGGGCCGTGGAACTGGGCTGCAACGCCATCATGGTCAACTACCTGGCAACTGGCTTCCCTGTGCTACGCGCACTGGCGGAGGATCCAGCCATCAACGTCCCTATCTTGGGGCACATGGACGTTGCGGGAGCTCTGTACGCTTCGGAGTGGCATGGAATCAGCTCGCACCTGGTGCTGGCCAAGCTGCCTCGCCTGGCCGGCTCGGACATTGCTGTGTTCCCCGCGCCTTACGGTAAGGCTCCTGTACTCATGGACAAGTTCCAGAACGTTGCGCGTACCCTGAGCTTTCCCTTCTACGGCATACGACCCTCGTTCCCAATGCCCAGCGGCGGCATCACACCCAGGATGGTCCCAGATGTCATCCGGGACCTGGGCTCGCACATCATCATCGGCTCTGGCGGCGGCATCCACGCCCACCCACAGGGGCCGGTAGCGGGGGCCAAAGCCTTCCGCCAAGCGATCGATGCCACGATGCAGGGCCAGCCCTTGGAAGAGGCAGCGAAGGAGCACCGAGAACTCCAGGTTGCAATGGAGACCTGGGTAGATCCATTTGGCAAGGGGATCGGAGTCTAGGTAGCCCCCTTTAGGAGAGACAGGCCGATCACCTCACGAATAGCTGCCTGTCAAATCGCGGGCAGTGGTCTTTGCCAGGTCCCATGCTCGATCACTGATCACCTGCCCCCGAGTACAGGATTGGCTCAGTCTGCCAATCTGTCGCTGTGTGTGTAATCTTCTGCACACGATCCATGGAGGATCTAGAAAGTCACATGCCCGAGTCGACCTGGAGCAGAGAGGAACGGGCCATGCTAGGCCAGCTGAATTCGCCCTGGAAGGTCCAGCAGTACCTCGACAGCCTCCCCTACAGCACCGACGATCAGACACGCTCGCCACGGCGGGTGATTCGTGACCGCTGTGCTCATTGTACCGAAGGCGCAATCTTCGGCTCGGCGGCGCTGCGCTTCCATGGTCACCCGCCACTCATCCTCGACCTGCGCGCGGTGAACGACGACGACCACGTGATCGCAATCTACCGTGTGGGCAAGTTCGTGGGAGCCGTGGCCAAATCCAACTTCTCCGGGCTGAGGTTCCGTGAACCTATCTACAGGAACTACCGAGAACTCGCTCTCTCTTACTTCGAGCAGTACTTTAATGTCCTCGGCGAAAAGACTCTGCGTTCCTACTCCCGCCCCCTCAACCTGAGTGCCTTCGACGAACGAGCGTGGATGACCACCGAGGAAGACCTGGAATGGATAGGCGGGCAGCTCGACGCGTTGCCACACTATCCACTGGTCGATGAGCGCATGGCACGAGAGCTGCATCCCGTGGACAAACGCCTGTATGAAGCTGGCTTGCTGGGAGCGGACCCGGCCGGCCTCTTTGAGGCCAAGGCGTCAGACGAGCGATAGGAGTGGGGAGCCGCCCAGCTCACGCCGACTGCGATGTGGCTTCACCACCAGTAGAGCCTTCGCCTGTCCGGCGGATTGCGGCGCACTGCCGTCATCTAGGTCTTTCGAGGCGCCTACTTCACCTGGATTTCGACAACGCCCTTCAACTGAAGATCGCTCGGGAAGTCGGGCATCACCACACTGAAGCCGCCCTTGTTGCGGAACGAGATAATGCAGTCCTGGCACGCTTGCACTTCAGCCCATTGCGCTTCCGCGCTGGATCCGTCACCTGCCGTAAAGGCCACTGCGCTCGCCTCTGCCTGAACGCCAGCCATCTCCAGCAGCACTGAAATGGACACCCCGGTGTAGGTGGACGTCTCGCCCTGCTTGTTCTTGGACTGAACATCCATCGTCGGCATGGCCCGCACTTCCTCTTCGCTCCAGGCCATCTCCCTGCCCACCCTACCCGTGATCTTGAGGGCCACCGCCACATCTTGTGGCAGGGGCGTCGCCGTGGGCGGAGATGGGGCACAGCCCACCAGAAGAGCAAACGCCATCAACAAAACGTGCCGTTGCATCCGTCCTCTCCCCATCAAGTGACCTCCTTGTTCGGATTGAACTGCTCGGGCACTGTGTCACAAGCAAGCGTATCTGCAAACTGACCCTGGGCTAGCCAAGTGGGCGGACCTGACACTTTGCGTTGGGGTGAAGAAGAGAAGCAGCGCCCTCCAAAGGGGCCATCGCGGTCCAGCGCGACGCGCAGTGGCTGCAACACTATCAAGGAAGCACCACATGGGACAGAATGCAGCAGCCAGTTCCCTTTC
>JBFEPU010000118.1:0-8134 GCA_041549915.1 Anaerolineae bacterium
ATACTAGCCAGGAGCTGGCCCTTTCGAAGAGCAATGTCCTTCTGCCTAGAGGCTACAGCGCTTCTTGCCAGCGGCTTGAGGAGCACGCCCTCCACCCCGGTCACCTCGAGGAGTGCCCCGAGCTGAGCAGCCAGCAGAGGTGGAGGTGCATCACTGCCGGCGCTGCAGTCAAGCCCGCCAGCGAGTCATCCTCTTCTGTGACTGGCCTCGTAGGATTGCTGCACACGCGTGGGGGACGTCCTGCTACCTTTCCGACTGCCTGGCAACAGCCTATGAGACAGGCGTGGATGAGTCGCCCCTCCTCTTCCATTCCCACAACAAACCTTTGCTCCCAGTCCTTAGGGTTATCTAGATGGGCTACCAAATGTCGTCTTGTCATCCGGCGATAGTGCTGGTAGAATACGCTCGCCACAAGCCGTTTCCCATCCTGCCTGGGTGACGGCGGCCAACGATGAACGTCGTGGCCCGTTGTGAGATCGTACAGCCCCGGCTGAACGTGTGTGGGAGGCTGTCCACGGTCTCGGGGGTCCACGGACGGCAAGTGGCAGACAAGATGCAGTTGCGGAGACGACAGCAATGACTTCAGACATTCGCTTCAGGATCAACAGGCCCAGGGTCGTTTATGAGGTCATGGATGATGAAGTGGTCATCATTGACTTTGACACCGGGAACTACTATAGCCTGGAGAAGGTCGCTGCGGATATCTGGGCCATGATCGAGGCGGGCGCTAGTCTTCCTGAGATGGTTGAGGCACTAACTGGGCGGTATGCGGGGGATAGTACTGTGATAGACAGTGCCGCCCGCCAGTTTGTGGCCCAACTGCAGAGCGAACAACTCATCATAGCGGACCACACGAGAGGCCCCGCTACCGTGGGGGAGCTCAAGGTGGGCGCTGGTGCACCAACCGGCGGGCAAAGGCCCAGTTTTGATGCTCCTGTCCTCTCCAAGTACAGTGACATGCAGGAACTGCTGCTGTTGGACCCCATTCATGAGGTGGACGAAGCTGGTTGGCCTGTGATCCCACAATCGTCTGATGAGTCGCCATAGGGTCGACCGCCAGGCAAGCAGTCAGGCCGAAAGTCCCGCTGTAGCCAACGGCGCGAAGGCGGCCAGCTTCTTTGCTCAGATCTACCAGAGCTTTCAGCGGGCAGAGCGGGCGGTCGGAGGCCCCGTCGCCCGCGTATATGCGATCGGCGGCTTCACCGTAGAACTGCGCTTTGCAGGATCTGCCCTGGTGCCCCACCTGACGCCGGCCTTCGATCACCTGCGCGCGAGCCCAGGCTCTACCCCGGCGCTGACGGTGTGCTTGTGGGACAGCACCTCTACCGCGACACAGATGCCTCCTCCCCCTTGGACTGCCGAGGCCTACCGGCCGCGCGGAGAAGTGCGCGGTTTCAATGATGAGCGCTTTCGCACAGTCTTCTATCTAGGTACCGGCATCCTGAATTCGCTTGACACCGAGCGGAGCATCGGCCTGTTCTGGCTCCGCGATGCGCAGCAGACCCCCTGTTCGGAAGGTGCCGCCCCCCTGCGGACCATCCTGCACTGGTGGATGCGTGAACATGAGCGCCTGCTGGTGCACGCTGGGGCGGTCGGTACGCAGGATGGTGGTGTTCTGATCGCGGGCAGGGGCGGTTCCGGAAAGTCCACGACGGCATTGGCCTGTCTCACCTCGGAACTGCTCTACCTGGGCGATGACAATGTGTTGCTCAGCGCGGAGCCAATTCTCTCGGCCCACAGTCTCTACAACTCAGCCAAGCTGGATCTTCGGCACGTGGAGCGGCTGCGCCATCTGGTGCCTGTCACCGGCAGCTACCATCGGACCGATGCAGGCAAAGCGGTCTTCTTCATGCATCAACACTATCCAGAGAAACTCGCGGAAAGTTTCCCAGTTCGGGCTATCCTGATGCCGCGGGTAGTGGGTCGGGCGCCAACGGTGTTGAGTGAAGCTTCACCGGCGGCTGCCCTGCAGGCTTTGGCTCCGAGCACACTGTTCCAGTTGTCGGGAGCAGGATCGGAGGAGTTTCAGTTGCTGGCCAGGCTTGTGCGGGCAGTTCCCTGCTATACGCTTCAACTGGGCGCCGACCTGCCGCGCATCCCCGAGCTGGTCTTGCGTCTGCTCAGCTAGAGCGAGCACAGAAGCGCAGTGGTCGTGCACCTGCGGTGGTGGCCAACAGGAACGGCTGTAACGCGGTGAGGAGCCGTGATGCTGGAAGGGAACGACTCTGTCCGGGTACCCTGCATACTGTGCAAAGAGGACCGAACGCAGAGGGTCAGCAGAGGTGCAACATTCCTGGGCTTCCCGATCCAGGTTGTGATCTGCCTGAATGACGGCCTGGTGTATCTCAACCCTCGCTGGACCAAAGCCCGCTACGACCAGTTCTACTCTACGGAGTACGATCAATGGTGTCGCCCGCAGGCGTCGGAGCAGAGGGCCAGGTGGGAAGTCGCCGCGGCACAACAGATCTGGCACAGGGTTCGGAGGCACCACTTCGAAGAGATCGAGTCTGTCTTGGACATTGGCGCTGGCGAGGGGTGGTCACTCAGGTTCCTGAAAGACCAGACCTGTGGTGACGTTGATCTTGCCGCCATAGAGGCCTCTGAAGTTTGTGCACGCAATATCACGCGCAGTGTTGGGGCCGAGCTGCTGGCAAGGGACTTGGATGCAGACTGGCACACAAGCAATCAAGGGCGCTTCGACTTGGTCATTCTGAACCACGTTCTTGAGCACACG
Source organism: Anaerolineae bacterium (assembly GCA_041549915.1). GTDB lineage: Bacteria > Chloroflexota > Anaerolineae > UBA2200 > UBA2200 > JBFEPU01. The sequence continues at coordinate 2,735 of JBFEPU010000118.1, forward strand.
CTGGATCCCACAGAGGTGCTACGCAAGGTGCATGACGCTCTGTCGCCTCGCGGGGTAGTGTATAGCGCCGTCCCTGACATGATGTCTCCAAGGCGGGCGCTTGACACTTACTGGTTCAGGGGAACTCACACCTACTACTTTTCTGTGGGGACACTGAAATGTATCGCGGCTCGTGCGAAACTGAGGCCAATTGTCACAAGCAGTCGGAACTCTCAGGTCTGGGCGCTTTTCACCAAGGCTGGCCCAGACTGGTCGGCCGTCTGGCAGTCGGCGTACGAAGAACAGATGCAGGCAATACAACGGTACCGCAGATGGGGCTGGTTGCGTCAAGCCATGGCCTTCCCATATCGAGCGCTGTCCCGATTGTTGCCTCTACCCGTTAAGTCTCGCTTCCCGTCACCGTGGAAGGAAAGCCTGCGGCACAGACTGCTTGGATGAGCAAGCCCTCATACGCACTCGCCTGGGTTGTGTCGCACGGCCTCGGCACCACCGATCGGCTGCGGCTCCTGGGACATGTCATTGACCTGCCCGCACGGTCGATCGGTCAATCGAGCACTGAGCAGGCTTATGCGATCTGGAACCAAGCTGTCCAAGGTAGTCCAGAGCATGCTTCGCTGCCCAGTCTGTGGCGGAACGATCAGAGACGCGGACGGGCAGCTCGTATGCGAGGACATTGCATGCGGCACAGTCTATCCCATCGTCGATGGTGTGCCTGTGCTGCTGAATGAGAGGTCCAGCCTTTTCTCCACCCAAGCGCTTGTGCGCCAGAGCAAGGTCCGTAACGTGCTGCTACGGCGAGGCAAGACTGCTGGTTCGCCGCAGCCACAAAGCTTGCTCGAGAAGTTGGAGGCGTCGACACCGAGCATCAGCAGGAACATTCGCAGTGTGGGCAACGTGGAGCGCTTTGCCGGTTTGCTGACCGAGCCGGCGACGCATTCCGTCGTCCTGGTGGTCGGCGGGAGAACGTTGGGCAAAGGCATTAGCTTGCTCCTTTCGCATCCCTCGATTGAGTTGGTGGAGAGCGATGTGGCGTTTGGTCCTCGCACGGCGCTGATATGCGACGCGCATGACATTCCCTTCGAAGACGGGTGTTTCGACGGCGTTATTGTCCAGGGCGTCTTGGAGCACGTGGTCGACCCAGCGCGGTGCGTGACGGAGATGCACCGCGTACTGAAAGTGGACGCGCTGGTCTATGCAGAGACGGCCTTTATGCAACAAGTGCATGGCGGGCGATACGACTTTGCACGCTTCACGCACCTGGGCCAGCGGCTTCTGTTCCGCGCATTCGAGGAGATCGAGAGTGGTGCACTGTGCGGTCCGGGCATGGCGCTGGCCTGGGCGTACCGCTATCTCCTCCTCAGCTTCACAGAGTCCAGAACCGGGAGGGCGTTGCTCAGCGCTTTCGCCAATCTGACAGCATTCTGGCTCAAACACCTGGATGACTATCTGGTTCGCAAGCCAGGTGCACTCGACGCCGCATCAGCCTACTATTTCATGGGGCGCAAACGCGACCTCGCGGTGCCTGACCAGGATCTGGTTGAACTCTACAGGGGCGCGCAGCTTGGTTGCCAACACGTCCCCTGAGACCGCGGTGGCTAGCGGGACCTTGAATCTGCGGTGGACGCAGAGACCTTGCGGAAAATCGCCGCGCCCAACGGACGGAGTTCCACGTCCACCCTGGCCGCCGGGATCCACCAGAATATGAGAATTCTGTACTGCATCGAGGCCTTTTGGCCGCATATCGGTGGTGCCGAAGTCCTTGCCAGCCGCTTCTTGCCTGCAATGCAGGATCGTGGCCACGACTTTCTGGTGGTCACGTCGCACATTGGCAGTCATCAACCAGATGAGTCAATATACCATGGGATTCCGGTCCATCGGTTCTCGTTTCACCGCGTGCTCGCTGATCGAGACATGGGCAGACTGGTGGCTGTGCGAGAGCGACTTGCGAGCATCCGGCGGGAGTTCAGGCCGCATCTCGTGCATATGAACTCGCTCAGTGCGGACGCTTTCTTTCATCTGCGCACCATGTCGGCCTTCCCGGCTCCTCTGGTGGTCACCGTGCATGGCTTGCCATTGGTATCCTTGTCGGGGGGCAACAACCTCGTGACAAGCACGGTGCAGGCAGCCAACTGGGTCGCATGTGTCTCAAAGGCCGTGCGGGGCGAGGTGTGTAGGCTGGTGCCAGAACTTGCCTCTCGCTCGTCTGTCATCTACAATGGCCTGCAAATGCCCAGCCTTCTGCCCGCTACGATGTGCTTCGACAGGCCACGGCTGCTGTGTTTGGGACGGTTCTTCCCGCACAAGGGGTTTGATCTGGCATTGGCGGCGTTTGCTAGAGTCCTGCAGCGTTTTCCGGACGCCGTCTTGGTTCTTGCTGGCGATGGGCCAGCCAGATTCGACCTGGAGCAGGCGGCTTCAGAGCTCGGTGTGGAGGGTGCTGTCGAGTTTGTGGGTGCGGTTGCGCCCGAACAGGTTCCCGAGATCCTCAACACAGCTACGCTGGTCGTGATGCCGTCACGACGCGAGCCCTTCGGCCTTGTGGCATTGCAGGCAGCTCAGATGGCGCGGCCCGTGGTTGCTGCCCGAGTCGGGGGATTGCCTGAAGTTGTGGTGCATGACGTCACCGGTCTGCTGGTGGAGCCGGAACATAGCGCTGCACTCACCGAGGCGATTTGCTTTCTGCTTGAGCACCCTGGTCGAGCAGTGGCTATGGGTCGAGCGGCGCGAAGGAGGGCTCGCCAGAACTTTGCCTGGACCCATCTGGTCGACGCCTATGATGCCGTGTACCAGCGCATAGCATAGGCAAGCGTCCAGCCGGCTTGGCGCAAGCGGAATTGCTCTAGGAGGAATTGGGCGTGGAACGTCCGTTGGTGAGCGTGATTGTCCCTGTCTACAATGGGGAACGGTTCCTTGCTCAAGCACTGGATAGCGTCTTTGCTCAGGACTATCGTCCGCTAGAAGTGATCGTGGTCGATGACGGGTCGACCGATCGAACGGCGCAGATAGCCCAGGCGTACGACGTCCGATACATCCATCAACCGAATCAGGGGCACGGCATGGCCAAGAACGTGGGGGTCAGAGCGGCTCGAGGTGAGTACCTTGCTTTTATTGATGCTGACGATCTATGGGAGCCGAGAAAACTGAGCCTGCAGGTCGCACTTCTCCAGCGGCAGCCCGAACTGGGATACGTGATCTGCAACATGCGCCATTTCCTGGAATCTCGGCAGTCGGTCCCGCGCTGGCTAGAGGGCATCGATCTCGACGAGGCAGTGCCTGCCTACATACCGAGTGCCATGCTCATACGCACGCACGCCTTGGACAGAGTGGGCAATTTCGATCCCTCGTACAGACGTGCCAACGATGTTGACTGGCATTTCCGTGCCCGGGATGCCGGAGTCCGAATGGCGAACGTCGATCGCCTGTTAGTCTACAAACGTGTTCACAGCGACAATCTCACCCATGACAGAGCGGTAGGGACACTAGCTGCCACGGAGATGTTCCGTGCCATCAGGAGTTCTATCGACCGCAAGCGCCAAGGACAATCGCGCCAGGACTTGCCAGGTGAGGATGATGGGCACTGAGCCATTGGTGAGTGCCATCATCCCGGTCTACAACGGCGAGCGGTACCTGGCCGAGGCCATTGAAAGCGCAATCGGGCAAACCTATCGCCCCGTCGAGGTGATCGTTGTCGATGACGGTTCCACTGATGGCAGTGCCGAAGTTGCGCGGCGCTTCGGAGACGCGATGTGCTACCATTCACAGGTACACTCTGGCATGGCTGTCGCTCTCAATCACGGTGTTGAGCTGGCACTGGGCGATTTCTTGGCCTTCTTGGATGCAGATGACGTCTGGATGCGCGACAAGCTGGCGCTGCAGGTGTCCTGCTTCGCCGAGAATCCCTCGTTGGATATGGTCTTTGGCCATGCGGAGGAGTTTGACAGTCCGGAGCTGATGGGGCGAGAGACCAGAGCGACGCATCGCACCGGCAGAATCATACCCGGCTACAGCCACGGGACGATGCTCATAAAGCGTGACGTCTTTCTAATGGTAGGCTACTTCGCCACCCAGTGGCGGGTTGGGCAGTTTCTGGACTGGTATGCACGGGCGAGTGAGATCGGGCTCAACAGCTTGCTGTTGCCGGACGTGTTGTTGCGACGAAGGCTGCACTTGACGAACCTGGGCATCATTGAGCGCGACGCACGAGGTGACTATGCGCGGATCTTGAAGGCGGCATTGGATCGCCGCAGGAGAGGCGGCTCTTGCGGTGGGCCCTGCTGTAGTGAAGCCCGCGATACGAGCAACTCGGACTGTGTATGAACCCTGCCGCCTGTCGTGTTGCCGACACCGTCTCCCCGGGGGCCAAGTGATGAGACTTCCGAATTTCCTCATTATCGGCGCGGCGAGATCAGGTACGACATCGCTCTATCGTGCTCTTAATCAACACCCACAGGTCTTCATGAGCCCGCTCAAGGAGCCGGGTTTCTTTGCCTACGGGGGCCAACTCTGCGATTTCTACTACCATGTGGGGAACTCAAACGTGCGCGTAGTCATCGTGACTGATCTCGAGGAATATGCCAAGCTTTTCCAGGGGGCAACAGACGAGCTTGCCATCGGCGAGGCCTCTACCGACTATCTCTACAATCCAACAGGCAGTGCCCCTGAGAGGATTCAGCACTATATCCCTGATGCCAAGCTGATCGCTATCCTTAGGAATCCGGTGCAGACTGTCTATTCTCATTTCCTATACGGGATCCAACTCGGCCTGGAACCGCTGGACGATTTTGAGCAGGCACTGCAGGTCGAAGATGAGAGGATAAGGAACAACTGGGGGCCTTTCTACCACTATCAGCGAAAGGGGTTCTACGGCAGGCAGCTCAAGCCCTATTTTGACAGATTCGGTCGCGAGCAGATTAGAGTCTATCTGTATGATGAGTGGGCCGGTGACAGCACAAGGACCCTGAAGGATGTCTTCCGCTTTCTGGGCGTTGATGACGCCTTCGCGCCGGATACAGCCGCGAAAGCCAGAGAGTCCGGCCTTCCCAGAAGTGGGGAGTTGCACCGCATACTGACGACGCACAATCGCATCCGGTCCCTGGCGAGGCAGCTCTTGCCACAGGCAGTCCGCGGCAGGGTCCGCCTTGCGTTGCTCAACAGAAACCTGACCAAGCCGCAGTTGGCTGCGGAGACGCGATGGCACCTGATAGAGCAGTATCGCGACGACATACTCGAGCTTGAGGTCCTGATTGAGCGAGATCTCTCGCATTGGCTGCGAGGCGCATAGAAGCATCGGCCATGGAATTGCAGGGTTCACGCGTGGTGCCCCACTGCGAGCGGCGTGGTCTCAGAAAGAGCGATCGGCTTGGCGGTGCTACGAGGACTTGATACGGACTCGCATCGAGA
>JBFEPU010000119.1:0-8126 GCA_041549915.1 Anaerolineae bacterium
CCAGCTCAACATCAAGGATGCCACTCTTGAGGCTACGATTACGATGCCAGCACTGGCTGGCCTTGAGTTGAGCGGCGCCAGTCGCGCCAACGTCAGCGGATTCGAATCCACCAGCTCCTTCGATGTGGTTCTCTCTGGAGCCAGCCGCCTGAGCGGCGACATCGACTGCGGCGACGCGTCGTTCGAAGCATCGGGGGCCAGTCACGTCCGTTTGGTCGGCACTGGAGGGAATCTCAGGATCGAGGCCTCAGGGGCAAGCAACGTCGACCTGGACGACTTTGAGGGTGTCGACGCCGTTGTGGTCGCCAGCGGCGATAGCACGGTCACGGTTTTCGCCAGTGGCAGGCTGGACGCCGACGCCAGTGGCGCCTCCGATGTGTTTTACACGGACGGGCCAACACTGGGGAGAATCGAGGCGTCGGGCGGCTCATCGATCGACCCCAGGTAAGCATCCATACCTGGAGCTGAAACCGACGGGAAGCAGAAAGGAATAACAGAGCCGAGTCACCGGTTGCAGCATTCTGCACATGGGTGTTGCTGTGCTGTGCCGACTGATGGCTGGACGAATCCCCAGGCCCACCCCTCAGGGTCTCAGCGAGAGTAGCCTGTCGAGATCCGCTTGACCCACATCCTGCAGAGCTTGCTTCTGCCCGGCTGTATGTGCTTAGGAGTGTGGTTGGTGTTCTGGTTCGTCCATCATCTGGACGAATTCGCCGTGCCAGTTGTGATACCACACCTCAGCTGTGCCCTCACGGACGCTCAGCATGCCGCTGATCTGCCCGTCGCGCAGCGTGTGAATCGTGTAGTACCCATAGAACGGATCAGCATGGGGTTCTACCGTGGTGCCCGGTTGATACTTGTCGAGCCAGCGCTGCGCAAGGCGCAGTGCTTCTTCAGGTGACACGGACACGGCTTCCTGACCAGCGCCTTCGCTGATCCTATCGCCACCATGCATTCCGTATTTGGTGTTCCACATCATGTTCGGTCCGTGTTCTGGACCAACTGCTCCGGTTTCCCTGTCGATGAGCAACTCCATCGCGCCGATACCTGTGTCTTCTTCAGACACTATGGCGTAGAAATTGAGTGTGAACTCCATCAACTCGCGCACCTGCAGGCCCTCGTAGCCACGGCCCGCCAGGTACTCGCTGACCTCCTCGTGCACTTGCTCTATCGTCAGACTCTCTTCGCTCTCGGACCCCGACTCAAGACCGCGGTAACAGTCAGGTGGGATTTCGCCGCGGTCAGAGAATGGCTCACGGAGAGACGCATCTATCCAGGGTAGGCTCATGCCCTGAGATAGGAAGCCGGCGCGCCTGCCGGCTTCCGCGGTGGTTCCCCATATCCTCCGCGATAGCAGCTGCCCGCCCACGCCGGCCACTGCTACGACCAGGATCACGACCGAGGCAAATGATCCGATCAACAGAGATTTCGTGCTCATGGCCTACTCCTCTACCTAGAAACGGAATATGCGAGCAGTATAGGATGCTTCAAAGGAGAACGACAGGTGGGTTCGGCTTGGTGAGGCCTAGGCAGTCTGGCTTATGCGGTGGCCAGAGGGAAGCGCGCCGTTACGCGCGTGCCTTGTCCAACCCCGGAATCGATCTCCAGGCTGCCACCTACGAGCAGCACGCGTTCCTGCATGCCCACCAAGCCGAAATGCCCCATCTGGGTCATAATGTCTGGGGTGCCGGGAGGGACAAAGCCCACGCCATCATCCTCGACAGAGAGAACCATCTCTTGTTCGGAAAAGTCTGCTGTCAGGGTGATCTGCTGGGCATTTGCGTGTTGGGCAGCGTTGGCCAGCGCCTCCTGCGCTACTCTGTAGGCAGCCAGCTCAACCTCCAACGACAGACGGCGCGGCTGCCCCCGGAAGACGGTTTCTACTCTCAGCCCAGAATTCCGGAGTTCCTGCACCATCATCTCGATGGCGGGCAGGAGGCCCAAGTCCTCCAGGTAGATCGGGCGGAGGGCTCGGATAAGGCGACGGAGCTCTTGTAGAGTCCCGTCACAAAGACCGCGGGTCTTTCGCAGCATCTCCAGAGCGGCCTGCGGATCGTCTCGTTCCAGAGCTCGCTGGGCCAGCTGCAATCGCTGCACAGTGGCGATGAGGTCCTGCACCGTCTCATCGTGCAATTCCCGCGATAAACGTGCCCGCTCCGCCTCCTGACCGTGCATGATGGCGGCTATATAGTCCTGCATGCTGCGCTGGTAGACGCGGATGCGGTTGACCATCCCAAGGAGGGCACGGCGCAGATGGCGTATCTCTTCAACTCCGCCAACCTCGAGCTCAAGTCCGGAAAAGTCCCCCCAGCTGATGTCGGAGGCGGCATCGGAGAGCTGCTGGAGCGGGCGCACGATGGTGCGCAGCGAGAAGTACATGATCAGTACCGATAGGACTCCGGCCGCGATGATCACCGCCGGGAGAATGCTAGAGAAGCGCAAAATGGGTACGATAACATCCGACACCGGCTCTTCGACGACCACGCGCCATTCGGACCCGGCGACGGTGGCGAAGGAGGCCAGTGTCGGCGTGCCGTCCAAAAAGGCGCCGGCGACGCTGCCAGAGGCCGAACCGATAGCCTGGCGGACCGCCGGATTCCACGTGAGATCAGACCCGATGAGTCCAGGCCGGGCATCGAACAGCGCTCGACCGGCAGCATCGACCACGTAGATGACGCCGCGCCGCCCGACCGATGTCTGCCTCACAACCTGCTCCAAGCCTCCTCCGCTAGGCGTGAACCACCCGTGGGCCAGTCCGTCCTCAATCTGCTGAGCATACAGATAGGCGATTGTCATATCGCGATCGGAGACGAAATCGCGCATCGATCTCTGGTGGCCGTATACGCCCGTCAGCGCCAACGCCGTCAACATCAGGGTGAGCGGGAGTATGGACCACAGCCACAACTGCACTTGCAGGCGGCGATACCATTTGTCCCCAAATCGGTTCATTCCAGCACGATCCATCCTCGTTTGAGTGCCTCGGTCACCGCTTCCGTTCGGCTCCCAACAGCTAGCTTGCCGTAGATGTTGGCCAGGTGCCCTTGAACGGTCCGGTCGCTGATGCCCAGTTCGTGACCGATCGCCCTGTTGGTCAATCCCTGCGCTGCCAGGCGCAGCACCTCGACCTCACGCTGGGTCAGCGGCTCCAACTGTTCAACGGACCCAGAGGGTCTGCCCTCGCGAACCGTTCGCAACACGGCTTCTGTGATATCCGGACTGAGTGCAGGCTCGCCACGATATACAGCACGCACCGACCCAAGGAACGCATCGGGCTCTGCAGATTTGAGCAGATAGCCATTGGCTCCCTCGCGGAGCAGGGCAAAGACGTAGGGATCGTCGTCGTAGGCGGTCAGGATCAGCACGCGCACCTCGGGGAAGCGGGACTTTATCTGGCGAGTAACCTCTATGCCGGTGAGCTCAGGCATCTGGATGTCCAGCACAGCCACATCCGGACGCACTTCACCCACTAGTTTCAAGGCCTCGCTTCCATCGGCAGCCTCACCCACAACATCTATGTCATCCGCCTCATCAAGGAATTGGCGGATGCCTTGCCGGACTAGGGCGTGGTCATCAGCTAGAATCACGCGTATTCTCTCAGACATCTGTCCCTCCCTGAGCCACCAAGGCGTGTTTCCGCCATGTAGAAGCATAGGTCCTGAGCTTTGGATACCCAGGCACCGAGCGCAGCGGTGCCAACCGCGCGCTAGGCAGCGACCGAACTGGCAGTGTCGCTGCCATAGTTCTCACCCAGTATTATACTGCACTGTCCCAAGTACCGGGAGCTGACCAACTCGAACGACGCCGACCATCACCTACAAAAGAGGACGGTTTCCACACCGAGGGTGTGAGGGTGCTGATCCCTCCTCACACAGGGATAGCTTGGATGCGGGATGGGCGACGCGAAATCAGGCCCGCCCGAACACTCAGCGCACCGCTTGCCTGACGCTCAGGAATCTGTCCTTCTGCCTCTCGATGTAGCGATGCACATAGGCCGCGAGGGCCGCGGACAGCACTCCCAACACTGCCACTCGCGTCCAGCCCTGGCGTCCGAAACCCTGCCAAGCGTAGGCAAGTGCCAGCAGCAGCCCGGTCGCCAGGTGAGTGATGACGGTCAGCGCATTAGCTGGAACCAAGTCGAAGGAGCTGGTGTGGTACTGCCGAACGTACTGCACCGCTCGCCACGACAGCGGGAGTGTAACGAGGCCGAACAAGGTTGCAGGAGGCAGGGCGCCGACAAACACGCCGACCATCAGCACCACATAAGCGCTGGCCATGAGCGCCCCAAATACCACGGTGGACCTTCTGCGACCCAACCTGACCACCAGCGTGCTTTTGCCAACCGCTCTGTCGGCTCGGTAGTCTGGGAACTCGTTGACAAATAGCACCGCTGCCGCGAAGAAGGCAAGCAAGACAGAAGCTACCACAGGTGGCAACTCTAGGCTCCCAGCCTGCACAAAGTAGGCTCCGACGGTCATGAGGACGCCAAAGTTGAGGCCCGCAAGCAGCTCACCGAGGCCCCTGCTTGCCCAGTTGAACACAGGCGCGGTATAGAAGAGCCCTGACGCGACGCCGATCGCTCCCAGCACTAGAATCAGGGGGCCCTTCACCCAGGCCAAATAGAGTCCAATCGCGCAAGCCACTGCGAACAGCACCAGCCCTCCGACCAACACCTCAAGCGGAGCAAGCAACCCCAGCTGAATGACCCGACTCCCGCCGCTGAAGGGCCGCACGTACTCGATGTTCGCCTCGTCTCCACCACTCAAATGGTCAAAGTAGTCATTTAGGAGATTCGCTCCACTGTGCAATAACAGTGCAGAGATCAAGGTGAGGGCCAAGTTCCCCCAGTGTATTGCTCCTCTCCCCGCCCAGGCCATCGCTGTGCCCAGGAGAACGGGCACCAGGCTGGCGGTCAGGAAAGACAGCCTGAGCGCCACGCGCCAACTGCTGAGCTTGGTCTTGAGCAAGGCCCAGTCGCTGACCGTTGTTCTGTTCTCCGGGAATTCGATCACTGTGGGCGGCATGCCTTGCACGATTTCCCTGAATACACGGAGCTTGACGATCTCTGGAGTGACCTTGATGCAATCCAGCACCGCTTCGTTTCCAGCTTCTACCAGGTGCGCCACCACGGGCGATCGCTGGGCGTTGAGATCGAGCGCCTTTGCCCTCTCGCGGTCCTTCACGATCACGGCCTTGCCGCTAATCTCCACCTCTCGGGAATCACCGATTTCGTCGCCCCGATCGTAGACCAGAAGCGCCACCGAAGGGTGGTGCGTAATCTGCACTGTCTTGGGATCACCCTTCATGCTCGCCAGATAACAGTTCAAGTCCTCGTCAAATGCATAGTGCATCATCCGATTCCTCAACGCCCGCCCGGCAGAAGTGGCTACGGCCGCCACCGGTGTCTGCTCCAGGACAGCCAGGACTATGCTTTTCTCCTGCTGTGTGGTCATCCTACTCCTCCACAGCACCAGATTCCGGCATTATCATCTGCACGTATTCCTCTTTCCCAACATTCTTCACCGACACCCAGCTGTGAGCTGTCCTCACAAGGGCTTCCGTCGACGTGGAGCTAGCGAACTGTGAGAACGCCGAGTGTAGCGGCCCCACTGTCGCCCGGCGTCGGCACGAAAGCTCGATCTGCTCAGTGCGACACCGACCACTTTGCTTCATCATCGACGGCGGACAGCCCGTCCGCCAGAGCCTTGGACCCCCGTCCAGGCCCCCACTACAGGATGGGCCCCACGAAAGCTTCGAGAAGCTTTTCGTCCATTGGGCCGATGTGCAGGGTTTGTATCACTCCTTGGCGGTCGATGAACAGGCTGTAGGGAACGGCGCGCGCCCGGTAGGTCTGGGCTACAGCGCCTGTCTCGTCCAGCAGAACGGGGAAGGTGAGCTCCTGACCGTCGACGAAGATCTGCACAAGCTCCTTCGGTTCACGGATGTCTATGGACAGCAGGACAAAACCCTGGTCTCTGTATCGCTCGTAGCCCGCTTGCAGAGCAGACCGCTCTGCCCGGCAGTAGGGTCACCACGTCGCCCAGAAATTGAGCATCACCGCCTTGCCGCGAAGCTCGCTGAGCGTCCACTCCTGTCCATGCAGGTCTTTCAACGTAAAGTCAGGGGCGAGCGCACCCTCAACAGGTGCGACCGGCAAATCCACGGTCGGCTCAGCGGCAGCGTTCTCTGGTGTCGGCTCGGCAGACTGTGCCGAGGGCGCGGTCTCCGGTGCTGCCGTTGTCTGCGTTCCAGTATCCGCTTGCACCACCAAGGCCGGGTTAGTGCGGAGGCCTCTCGCCCAACTTGCATAGGCGAGCACGGCCAGACCCAGCAGCGGAAGCACCCACCACAGATGTCTTCTCCATCCGATCTGCCCTGCATCAGGGCTTTGCTCTGGCATGGTGCCCTGCTGTTCGGTACTAGACATACGACTCCTCCTCTCACGCCAAGGGCGCGATCGCTTTGGATGCGCGCTCATCCACTGGCAACTTGCTCACTATAGGGGTGGGACGATCAAGCGCGCGAGATAAGCAGTTAGCAGCGAGAAGCTGCCCGTGAAAACCAGCACTCCCATCACTGTCAGCAACACGCCGCTGAGAACTGATGCGCCTCGCGCATAGCGCTTCAAGCGACTGTGCAGGGCGGAGCTCCAACCCAGCGGCGCGCCAACTAGCAAGAAGGGCACGCCCAATCCAAGGGAATAGGCGAACAACAGCCTTGCGCCATGTCCCACGGTACCGCTGGTACCGGCCAGCACAAGGATACCGGACAGCACGGGACCGACGCAGGGCGTCCACGCAGCAGCGAATATCGCCCCCACCAACAACGACGAGAGCAGTCCCCACCGGCCTGCAGGATCCACCTCCAGCCGCAGCTCTCTGTAGAGGGCGGGAAGCTTCAGCACACCCAGAGTCTGCAGGCCAAATACAAACAAGACGACGCCGCCAACCTTCTCGAAAATGGGCACCATGTCGTAGAAGACATAGCCAACCAGACCCACGGACGCGCCGAGGGCCGTGAACACAATCGCAAACCCCAGGACAAAACTAAGAGCATGCAAGAAGGTCAGCCAGCGGGCGCCAGCGCTTGCATCCGGCAGACTGATCGCCCTGCCGGTCAAATGGCTGAGGTAGGCTGGAACCAGCGGAAGCACGCACGGCGAAAGAAAGGACAGCACGCCAGCGCCGAAAGCCAAGACCAGCGAGACGTCCGAGGAGCCCACTGTCAGACACACCTCCTGCGATTGCTTTGTCGTCCCCGCGTGTGCGCGACGAGATCAGCAGAGCCAAGCGAGCCACCTGGCAGTCGGCCTGGCCTGGCGGACCGCTGACCAGGCCGTCGATCTCGAATGCGCCCAGCCTGCTGCTGCACCAAAGTCATTATCCCTCGCTCTTTACTCATCGAAATAGGAGAACAGAAAAGTCCACAGATAGTCGATCACACTGCGCAGCTCCTGCGCAGTGAATATGCCCCCCCAATTCGGCATGCCGGTGCCCATGCCCCCACGCCGGGTCTTTGCCTCGTAGATCTGATGGGTACCGCCAGCCATGGTTTTCGCATCTGTGAAATCCACGGGCGCACCCTCGAGGTAGCGCGCGCCCGGACCGTCCCCGCCGCCGGTTTCACCGTGGCAGGCGGCACAGTTCTTGGCGTACAGAGCCTCACCGAGGTTCAGGTCCTGGGGTGTCGTGGTCAACGACCACAGGTAGGCGACCACATCCCACGTCTCCTCCAACGTTAGGGCTTGGCTCAAACCCTGCGTTGCTCCTGGATAGTGTCCCTCTCTGAGAGCGACAAAGACCGCACTGGGGCTCTGCTCGCGCAGGCTCTCCAACTCCTCCGGGACAGGCGAATCGGCTCCAACAAGACGTTCATAGATCAACTTGCCGCGGATCGCGGAAGGAAGAACCCCCGGGTAGTGCTCCGCTTCGTGGGGGGCATCGATGTCCAGCCCTTGTACCGGCTCGGCAGGTGCGACCTCACTTACAGGCAACTGGTACGGAGCCAGAGGATCAACCACTTCCAGCGTTCCACGCATGCGGTAATGAAAGGGACTGCACCAAATGTTGCAGTAGAAAGTATAGCGGCCCACGCGATCGGCGGTAAATTCCACTGTGGCGGTCTCGCCG
>JBFEPU010000120.1:0-8100 GCA_041549915.1 Anaerolineae bacterium
GTGTGGTGGCAGTCTCTCTGGCGCTGGCCCTTGTGGGTTGCCTCAACTTTAGCGGCAACCGCTTTCGCCTGCTGGGCTTGATCCTGTGGGCCGGAGGTCTGTTTGCATGTCTATCCTATCTGTACATCAGCGAGCGGGTTGCAGCATTTGGAGAGAGGCCAAGCGGCGTCTTTTCGAGCAAACCGCTGAGCATCTCCCGAGTTGGGCTTGTGCTCGGAGCAGCAACGCTGGTTGGCGCGGCATTGCGCTTGTACGGGCTGGATGCCATTCCAGCAGACATCGGTTGGGATCTGCCGTATAACTACACGGATGCACTTTCAATCCTGCGTGGGGAGTACCGCATCTTCTTCCCTGCCAACCAGGGGCGCGAAGGCCTCTTCTTCTACCTGATTGCCTTGGTTGCACGTTTAGCGACCCTGAGCCACTTTTCGATCAAGCTGACGTCGGCGCTAGTTGGGATTGCCACGATCCCTGCGTTGTATCTGGCGGGCCGGAAGATGTTTGACACGTCCGTCGGGCTGGTGGCCGCTGCTCTGCTCGCGGTGAACCGCTGGCATATCATCCTCAGTCGTTCCGGGTTTCGTGTGATTATGCTGCCGCTTTTCACCATCCTGCTTTTGTATGCCGTGGTGCGTGCTCTGCAGAGCCGCAGCCCGTTCGACTTTGCGTTTGCCGGCCTGACGATGGGCCTGGGGCTGTACACGTACACCGCATTTCTGTTTGCTGGTCTGGCGGTGCTGGCCGGGTTGGCGCTCCTTTCGGTGAGCAAGAGACCACCCAACTGGCGCTCGTTGGTCCCCTTGGGGGCTTTGATGCTTGCGGTTGCGGTGGTGGTGTATGCGCCGCTGGCCAGGTTTGCCATCGAGCACCCCGATCAATACCTGCGACGCATTGGGTTGCAGGTGCAACTGGTGGGCGGTGGTGTTCCCGAACGACCAAGGGTGACCCTGCCGCTGCTGTTGGAGAACGTGCGTACCAGCCTGCTGATGTATCACGCCTACGGAGACAGCAATGTGCGCTTCAACGTGCCTTTCGCCCGCCACTTTGGCTTTGTCAGTGGCCTGCTTCTAGTTCTGGGCCTGGCATACACCTTGCGCCGCTGGCGTCATGCAGCCAATGTGATTCTTCTGCTCTTTTTCGTCTTGCTGATTGTGCCGATGACCCTGGCTATGCTGCCTCGCGAAATGCCCAACGTGTTTCGTGCAGCCGGCACGATCGGCCCAGCTCTCATTCTGTCGGCACTGCCTTTGGTAGTATTGAGCAGGCGGCTGCACAAGCTAGGTGCAACCTACCCGACTTTCGATCTGGTGGCCACACTCCGGTTATCATCGGCGGACGAGGCCTACGAGTTCATCCTGCGCACGGGCAGACGGGGACTGCTTGCCGTCGCCCCGGCGCTGATAGCCGGCACACTACTTGCAGCCGAATTCAGGGAGACCCGCCAGTTCTATTTCCGTGAGTTTGTTCGAGTGCTGCCCGACAGCCAGAACGTCTCCATCGCCAAGGAAATGGCACGGCAGATGGAGGCATACGGGGATCTCTCATCGTGCTATATCAAGGTGTGGCCGCACTGGTTCGATGGCCGGGCACTTCAGGTGTACCTGCGTCGGCAGTATGGGGCATGGAATCCAGAGTTTGATCGATTCATCCGCGGGGAGCCTCCGCTCTCCTCCATCACCGAGCGAGGACTGGTGATTGTTCATCCTGACGACACGGCAGGCCTGGAGTTCATTGCGCAGGAGTTTCCACGCCATGCAACCGCGGTCCACACCTTGCCTGGTGGCACGCCTGCGTTCATCACGGTATACGTGGAACGCTGATGGGACCGCTGCAATGCCGCCGGCGCAGCCCTGAAACCTGGCGCGATGCCGCTCCTGTTGTGCACATGACCGTACTATTCAAGGAGTCGTAATGAGTGTAGAGGAGGGAATGGCCTCCAGGACAGTACAGCAAGCGCCCTCGAGCTCGGTGCCGCACAGGCGCTGGGGCCGGCTATGGCGCCATCCTTATTTCGTGCCTCTGTGCCTCATACTGGTCCTGCTGGTTGGTTCATACTTCCGCTTCACCGGCGTGAACTGGGATGACCAAACGCATCTGCATCCAGACGAACGGCACATCTGGATGGTCACGATCTCGCTCTCGCTTCCCAAGAGCCTGGGCCAGTACTTTGACACCGCAGTCTCGCCTCTCAACCCGTACAACCAGGGCAGCAGCTTTGTGTACGGCACCTTCCCGTTATTTCTGACCAAGTGGCTGGGCGAGGTGTTGGATCAGGGCAGTGCCGACCGCGTCCACCTGCTCGGGCGCGTTCTGGCGGCGAGCTTTGACCTGGTCACGGTGTTCCTCATGTTCCTGATCGGCAGGAAGCTGTATGACGAGCGGGTGGGGCTGCTATCTGCCTTGCTCACGGCTGGGCTGGTGATTCACATCCAGCAGTCGCACTTTTTTACCGTTGATAGCTTTGTGGCGACCTTCGTGGTGCTGACGTTCTACCGTGCGCTCTGGGTGGTGGACCGGGGCAGCTGGAGTGACTTTGTGTGGATGGGCTTTGGCTACGGCTTGGCCGTGGCTTCCAAGATCAACGTGGCGCTGTTCGGACTGGTGATGGTCGTGGCATGTGGATTGCGTATCTATCGCGCAATGCAGACAGCGGGCGATCTATTGATTGAGAGGGAAGGGAAGGGGAGGGCTCTCTCATCTGGCTCGGTCAGCGAGCGGGAGGCTACGCGACCCGTGGTTGCATGGAGCAGAGCGATCGGTAGTCTGGGAGTGGCCCTGCGCGTGGAGCGCGCGTCGGGTGCCGGACCGCAGCCGGCGGCTGCAGTGCTCGATCCGGCCGTCACCATCCGACCTCGGGAGCGGGCCTGGCTGGATGTGGGCAGCGAGGTGGCAATCAAGTTTGCCTTGAGTCTAGTCGTCGCACTCTTGGCTTTCCGCATCGTCCAACCCTATAGCTTTGAGGGCCCCGGGTTCTTTGGTCTGCGTCTCTCGGCGGCCTGGCTGAACGACATCCGGTATTGGGCCAAGGCCTCGGCGGGAGAGATTGATCTGCCTTTCAGCCACCAGTGGGCTTCGCGCACACCGATCGTGTTCTCGCTGCAGAACATGGTTCTCTGGGCCGTTGGCGTGCCTTTGGGCCTCGCCAGTTGGGCGGGCTGGGCCTTTGCCTGGTACGAACTGTG
Organism: Anaerolineae bacterium; assembly: GCA_041549915.1. Classification (GTDB taxonomy): domain Bacteria; phylum Chloroflexota; class Anaerolineae; order UBA2200; family UBA2200; genus JBFEPU01. The sequence continues at coordinate 3,183 of JBFEPU010000120.1, forward strand.
GCGCAGGCGTAAGCTAGCGCATCTGCTGGTTTTGGTGTGGACAACCTTCATCTTCCTGTATCAATCTACGCGGTTCGCCAAGCTCTCGCGCTACCTGACGCCTTTCTTCCCGTTCATGGCAGTGCTTGCGGCATACTTGCTCGTCGCTGCTTGGGACCGCGCCCGTGAAGCCAGAGTGCGGTGGGCTAGACCTGCCGCCGTCGCACTTGCCCTGGTCGTCACTGTTGGTACGCTGCTGTGGGCGTTTGCCTTTACCCGCATATACACACGGCCGCTGACGAGGGTCGAGGCTTCCCTGTGGGCCTACGATAACATCCCTGCTGGCTCGGCCATTGGCAACGAGCACTGGGATGATGACATACCTTGGGGCGGAGTAGGTGGCCGCAACGGATATGCCGACGGCACGTACAAGTACGTGGAGTTTCATCCCTATGCCGAAGATGAGCCCCAGAAGCTGGACTGGTTCATTGACTGGCTGAACCAGGCGGACTATATCATCTTGAGCAGCAACCGGCTGTATGGTTCGATACCTCGCCTCCCGATGCGCTTCCCCATGACCACTCGATACTACGAGTACCTGTTCTCAGGCGAACTGGGCTTTGAACTGATCAAGACCTTCACGTCTCGCCCGAACCTGGGTCCAATCGAGTTTGTGGACGACGATGCGGAAGAGCCCTTCACGGTCTATGATCACCCAAAGGTACAGGTATTCCGCAAGACGGCGGGCTACTCGCCCCAGAACGCGCGCAGGCTGCTGGGCGAGGGCATCGACTGGGACAACATCGCTCGTCTGAAGCCAATCGAAGTCCCTGGCTGGAAGAACGGCTTGCAGATGACGGAAGAGGAGAAGGAGGTTCAGCGCAGCGGCGGAACATGGTCAGACATCTTCCGGCGCGACAGTCTCAGCAACATGCTGCCCGTTTTCATCTGGTTGCTGCTGGTCGAACTGCTCGGTCTGGTCACATTGCCGCTTGCTGAACTGCTGTTCCGCAGCCTGGCGGACAGGGGCTACATCCTCTCGAAGTCGCTGGGCATCCTGCTGCTGACTTGGCTCACTTGGATGGTGGTGAACCTTGGCTTGATCGACTTTAGCCGCACCGCCATCAGTCTGTCACTGGTGCTGCTCACTGCTTGCTCTGCTGCTGTCTTCTGGCGCAACAGGGAGCGGCTGTTGACCTTCTGGAGGGAAAACCAGCGCTTGGTCTTGGTCAATGAAGGGCTGTTCCTGCTCTTCTTTTTCGGTTTCCTCCTCATCCGCTACGGCAATCCCGACATCTGGCATCCGGTAATGGGCGGAGAGAAGCCGATGGATTTCGCCTATCTCAATGCCGTGATCAAGAGCAGCGTGTTCCCGCCCTATGATCCATGGTTTTCGGGCGGTTATCTCAACTATTACTACTTTGGCCAGATCATTGTGGGTACGCTGATCAAACTCACCGGGATCGTTCCCTGGGTGGCCTACAACCTTGCCATACCTTTGCTGGCGACGCTGACGGCGATGGGTGCGTTCTCTGTGGCCTACAACCTCACGGCGAAAGAGGAGGAGTCCGGCAAGAGCTGGTGGACGCCGGCCATGCTGTGGGCGCTCTTGGCGGCGTTGCTTGTGGCTGTCGTGGGCAATCTGGGCGAGATTGGGGTGTTGCTGAAGGCTCTCCGAGACATGGGCACCGTAGATGTGAAGAGTTCGATCCCGCTGGTGACGGACCTGGCAAGGGCGATCTCTGGTGCCTATCACTGGCTGGCTGGACACGGAAGGCCAGGGATTCGGCCAGAATGGCCGTACTGGAACCCGTCCCGAATCATGCCCAACGGAGAGATCAATGAGTTTCCGTTTTTCACCTTTCTGTACGCCGACTTGCATGCGCACCTGATCGCCCTGCCGTTCACTTTGCTTGCGCTTGGGCTTGCCGTTGCCGTCATTAGGCGCAAGGGCAGGCCCATATGGAGCGGTGGTCCCGTCCTCAACGGCCTGCAGAAGATCGAATCTGAGAGTGCGGTCTCTTTGCTGCGCCGTGTCTTGTCAGAATGGATCTCGAGGGTGGATTGGGACGAGGTACTGCTGCTGGGCGCGATGGGTCTGGTGGTAGGAGCATTGCGGCCCATCAACTCGTGGGACTACCCAACCTATCTGCTGGTGGCAGGTGTCGCCCTGGCGCTACGCGAATACGAGCAGCGTAAACGAATCGACCTGCAAGGCTTGTGGGCAGTGGCGTGGCGCACGGGTGTGGTGCTTCTGGTCAGCCAACTCTTGCTCTGGCCATTCATGGCCCGCTTCGCGACTGCGTACACCAGCGTACAGCTGTGGAGAGGACCCAGGACGGGCCTGGGGGCGTACCTGGTTATCCACGGGTTGTTCCTGTGGGTGATCGTCTCATGGATGGGTATCCAGCTCTTTGGACGCGATTCAAGACGGGGCATCGCACGCATGCTGCGGCTTGGTTTGAGCCACTGGGACCGTCTGCCGCACCTGTTTTCCATGTACCGGCGGCTGGTACACAGGGGACGGGAGTACGATGCCCTGGCCGGGTTGACCAGCGTTCTGGCAGTGCTGGTGTTGGCCTGGCTGGCAAAATCTGGCGAATGGTTCTACATCTTTGTGCTCCTGCTGGCCCTGGGCACCTCGCTGATCGTGCTGAGGTGGCGCATGGAGCCGAAGCGACGCTTTGTATGGCTGCTGTTTGGTATGGGACTTGCTCTGAGCTTTGGCGTTGACCTAGTTGTGCTCAGAGGCGACATCGGGCGGATGAACACCGTTTTCAAGTTCTACTTGCAGATTTGGGTGCTGTGGTCCGTTGTAGCCGCCGTCGCCTTGAGCCATATGACTGAGCGCCTGCGGCAATGGGCCAGCCATCGGCGCAGGCTGTGGTATGGCGGTTTTGCGGTGCTCATGTTCCTGGCTTCGCTTTACCCTGTCTTCGCAACCAGGGCCAAGATCAACGACCGTTTTGATCCCAGCGTGGGACCCACTCTGGACGGTATGGCCTACATGAAGCGTGCGGTGTACTTTGACGGCGAGCCCATCGAGCTGAAGTGGGACTATGATGCCATCCACTGGCTCTTGGACAACGTAAAGGGCTCACCAGTCATTGCTGAGGCCAACACAGAGGCTCGTGGGCTCTATCGTTGGGGTTCGCGGATTTCCATCTACACTGGCTTGCCAACCATCATCGGCTGGAGGTGGCACCAGGTGCAGCAGCGTTCTGCCATGCCCGAGACATGGATTGACCAGCGGATCAGTGATCTGCAGCGGCTGTACAGTGACACCGACGCTCAAGTTGCGCTGGAGATCCTGCGTAAGTACGAGGTAAGGTACATCTACCTAGGGGACGTGGAGCGGATCTACTATCCTGGGCCCGGTCTGGACAAGTTCGAGGTCATGCGGGCCCAAGGGCAGTTGAAGCTGGCCTATCACAACGAGCGGGTCAGGATCTACGAGGTTCTCGTTCATGGCGAGGCCTGAGAACCGACTGGCCATGCCAGGGTCGCGCGACGTGGCGACCCTGACATGGGGTACGGGGTTCGCTCAGTGATTGAGTGGAGGACGCTATGCTGGCTGTCGTAAGCTGGTGGCTGATCATGGAGGTGATGGGGCTGCTGGCATTGCCTCTCAGTCTGCGGGTCTTTCGCCACCTCCCCGATCGTGGCTATGCGCTGGCCAAGCCCCTCGGATTGCTGCTCACGGGCTATTTGCTGTGGATAGGCGCGAGCTTCGGTTTCCTGAGCAACAGTCGGACCGGTATCCTGTTCTGCATGGGGCTCGTCGGCCTGGCATCTCTCGTGCTCTGGCAGCGTGACCGAGACAGCATTCGCTCTTTCGTTTCCCAGAACCAGCGTGTGATTGCAGCGACGGAGTTGCTGTTTGCCCTGGCCTTTGTCGGCTGGGCTGTGGTGCGAGCCCACAACCCCGACATTGCAGCCACCGAAAAGCCCATGGAGATTGCATTCCTCAACACCATCCTGCGCAGCGAGCGGTTTCCAGCACATGATCCCTGGCTATCGGGCTTTGCCATCAGCTACTATTACTTCGGCTACTTGCTGGTGGCTGTGCTGACCAAGTTGTCAGGAGTCGCTGCCAGCATTGGCTTCAACCTGGCCATATCATTGCTGTTCGCCTTGACGGCGACGGGATCGTTCTCCTTGGTGTACAACTTGGTTGCCACTGACATGGGCGAGCGGGTGCGTCAGGGCATCTCTAGTATGGCGTGGGCGCTCCTGGGGCCGCTTTTTGTAGTGCTTATTGGCAACCTGGAAGGCCTCTTTGAGGTGTTGCACACCAGGGGATTGGGCTCGCCGCGTTTCTGGCAATGGCTCGATGTCGAAGGCTTGACTAGCGCACCGGTGAACGGGCGCTGGGTGCCGACCGATATGTGGTGGTGGTGGCGGGCATCGCGGGTGGTAAATGATCGCGACCTGCGCGGGGTGCACATGGAGGTCATTGACGAGTTTCCACAGTTCAGCTTCTTGCTTGGCGACATGCATCCGCACGTTCTGGCCTTGCCATTCGTCGTGCTAGCCTTGGCTCTGGCGCTGAACCTGCTGCTCGGTGCACGGCACTGGACCACCGAGAGGCTGGCAGAAGGTGCATCCAGCGCAGAAGGGGATGGCGCCGCGCGATGGTCGTGGCTGAGGAGAGGGACCCGTTTGCTGTCCGTCATGTGGCAAGAACATGGCTTCGATATCCTGGTGCTGGCCCTGTGTCTGGGAGCATTGGGCTTTTTGAACACGTGGGACCTGCCGATACATCTCGTCGTTGTTGCGGCAGCCTTTCTCGTCGGGCAGCGGGTGCAGCAGCAGTCACAATGGCTCGTCTCGACGATAGCATTCGGGTTCTCCGTGACCGTGCCGGCCATCTTGCTATACTTGCCATTCTACCTGGGCTTTCAGTCTCAGGCTGGAGGCGTGCTGCCCCTGTTCTTCA
>JBFEPU010000121.1:0-8085 GCA_041549915.1 Anaerolineae bacterium
GAACTTTCAATCGTGGTTCGAGGCGCAACTGCAGGAGGCGGATGTGCAGACGCTGGTGCAGTTTGTGGAGCCGACGCCATAGCACACCTGTGTGCGGTCGCGAGCTAGCCCAGGCTTTGTGATCCGTTCAGTGGTTTCGTGCGTGAGCCACAGGCCATGCGGTCACGATGAGGGGGAGCACCACCCCAAGCCTATCCGGAGCGGCAGGTTGGTCAAGGGCCAGGGCACATTTCGGCAGAGGAGGCATCCCGCATGTCATTCGGCTACTTCAAGGACGAGAAAGAGCTGCTTTCCTTTCGCGCAGGCGAAACCATCTTCGAACAGGGTGACGCCGGGAATGTGATGTATGGCGTGGCCGAGGGAGAGGTGGACATTTGGGTGCGGGGGAAGCTGGTCGAGACGGTGGGTGAGGGCGGGATCTTTGGTGAAATGGCGCTGATTGATGACAGTCCGCGCAGTGCCACGGCGAAAGCCAGGACCGACTGCAAAGTGGCGGCCATTACCGAGCGACGGTTTCTGTTTATGGTGGAACACGCGCCGTTCTTCGCTCTTGAAGTGATGCAGATCTTGGCCAGACGCTTGCGTCATGTCGATCGTCTGGCCTGGGGTGAGCAATAGCGATCGTGGTTGTGCCCGATATCCCGCGTGTGGACAGTGGGGGGTGGCCCGCTTCGCTGCATGGAACGCCGCCTGCTGATGGCATTCCCCGGGTGAAGGTCACTGTCGCCTGCCCGCAGTGGGGTGCACACGTTGGCCGCCGGGAAACTGCTGCGCGTTGAACCTCTTCTCCACGTTACTCCTCTTGATGGCTTCTAGCCTCCCGGTGTTGCACAAGCCTCCCGGGTGCTGAAGAATCCCGGCGATCCGCAGTCCACCATTCCGAGCGCTGGTGCCGGAGCACGCTCGCCCTCTCAGGACAGGTGTCACTCTACGCTGGAGGGGCTTGCCTGTCGCCGGTTCACCCTGGTGCAGAGTCTCGCCCTCCCAACGGCCTCCTTTCCGCTGCTGGCCGGGATCAACGTGCTCACAGGCCTGACTTCAGCGCCTGAAGACTGCTGCCGCAACGACGCTGTGGACCTGACGTGAGGGCAGACGCAGACCTGAAATTGGTGGTGCATGAGATAGGGATCCATGGGCGCTGGCGACGGGAGGCGGGTGGTCAAGGTTTCCCTACATCGAATGTACTGGTCTCCCGACAGACAACTGCTGTCCTGGAGAGTAATATTCAACTTTCCTGCTTCAGCTGCCGGCGGCATGTGTGGAAGAAGGCCGAAGAGGCTCGTACCCACGCCAGGCTCGGGGAGGTGCGCGCTTCCCCTGACGCGACGAATGCGGACCGATGCAGTGCCAGCAGGAACTATTCATGTCAGGAAGGAACAGAACTCAATGTCAAATCGAGAATCGCTTTCGAGCAGGCGCAACATGATCATGACCGTGCTCCTGACAGCCGGCTGGTTGGCTGCCATGGTCGGCTGGATCGCCTTTGCCTGGGGCTACTATTCGGGGTTCCAGATTCTGGCAGGTCTGGCGATTGCCACTCTGGTGTTTGCGGGGATGGCTGGCTATGTGTGGCTGGCAGGAGTGGGCCGCGCGGTTGTGACTGGAATGATCTCCGCCCTCGGCTGGTTGAGCTTTGTGGTCTACTGGATTGCGTTTGCCTGGCGCCGGTACACCCTGGTGCAGAGTTTCGCCCTTCTAGCGGTCTCATTCATAGTGCTGGCGGCGCTGAACGCGGTCATTTGGCTGTCCCAATCGACCGAGGGCTGAAGCCCACCAAGGGTGCAGGCCTGACGTGAGGGCGGCCCGAGGTCTACCATCGGTGCTGCACGAGATGCGATCGATGGAGACGTCTGCTCGCGTCTGGTGATCCGCTTGGAGGGCCCAGCGGTGTCGCACGAGCCCAGCGGCGAAACGGTTGTGGTCGGTCCGACCAGGGATCAGGCGGCTCTGTAGGGCGTGCCAAGCTGGCTGCAGGACGTGGGAGTGGCGCTGATATCGGTCCGGCGTTTGGACGACGGGCTGGCTGCAGCAGGCGACCACCAAAGCTGAGCTCGCAACGCGCTGCTGCCTGCTGACTACCGATTCGGGGCTTGCCCCGAGCGGTGCGCTGCGGGTGCTGCTTCAGGTTCCCCGAGGGTGAGTGCGTCAGCATGACGCTTGGGCCGCTCTGCCAACGCCCCAGGTGCAGCCAACCAACAGGGCATTCTTGCGCGGATTCGACAAGAGGGTGATGATTCACACATGGCCTTTCAGGAGGTTCCACAGTGAGTTTGCTTACTATCGAGCACATCCACAAAGAGTACCCATCGGGCGTTCGGGCCAACGATGACATTTCGCTGTCTGTAGAAGCCGGAGAGATCTTTGGCCTGCTGGGCCCGAACGGCGCCGGGAAGACTACGCTGGTGAACCAGATCATCGGCCTCATTGCCCCTACGTCCGGCAAGATCGACATTGACGGTGTGGATGCGCTGGCCAACACACAACACGCACGACAGGCGTGCTCCTTCCAGCCGCAGTCACAAGTGCCCATCGATGGGGTCACACCGCAGCAGGCGATCGAGCTGGTCGGCCAACTGCGGGGCGGTGTCAGGAGCAGTGTGCGCCAACGCGCGAGCCAGCTAGTTGAGGCGCTGGAGATCGCCGAGTGGGCCAGAACCCCCGGCGAAAACCTCTCAGGGGGAGTGCGCCGTTTGACCGCCTTCTGTATGGCCACTGTTGTGCCTGGCCAGCTGGTCATCCTGGATGAGCCAACCAACGACGTTGACCCGCTGCGCCGGCGCCTCCTCTGGCGGGAGGTACGCAACCTCGCAGAGATGGGCTCCGCGGTGCTGCTGGTGACGCACAACGTGTTGGAAGCAGAGCGCTCGGTCGACCGCTTGGCTGTCCTCGACCGCGGACGAGTCGTCGGGGCCGGAACGGCCGCTGATCTCAAGGGACAGGAAAACGGGAACCTGCGGCTGGAACTCACGATCGAACCGGCGGCAGAGCCACCGGTCCCAGCGCCGTTCCTTTCCCGGTCGGTCATCCTGGGCCGACGCATGATCGCCACGCTGGACGCAAGCTCGCTCGATCGAGCCGTGGAATGGGCGCGCAGTTTGCAAGGCAATGGCAGCGTGGAAGAGTTCGCCATCGGACCGACCACGCTGGAGGATGCGTACATAAGACTGGTGGGTCGGGATGACGCCCTTGAAGTTCCCACAGCGGAGGTGAACCATGTCGCGACAAGTTAGTTGGCTGAGGAGCTACTTCCTGATGCTGCAGTGGCAGGCGCTGCGGCTCAGACCGGTACTGCCCCTTTTCATGCTCGTCGAGGCATTCACCGGCGTTGGCACCGTGGTTGGGGTGGGGTACGTATTGCCACGAATTGACCCGACTACGGCCATGTTCCTGTCGACAGGCGGTCCCACGCTGACGCTGATCGCCCTGGGACTGACGATTGTGCCGCAGATGGTGGCGGATTCCAAGGCCCGAGGTGCTTTCGATTACGTGTGGTCGCTGCCCGTTCCCAGGATGGCCTTCCTAGCGGCCGACTTTACGATCTGGCTGCTGGCTGTGCTGCCCGGTGTGCTCATGGCCCTGTTCGTTGGCGCGCGACGCTACGACTTTGCGCTTCAGATCAGCCCGCTTGCGCTGCCGGCCTTTGTGCTGGTGGCCCTGATGTCGACTGGACTGGGCTATGCCGTGGCTCATGCGGCGCCAAAGCCGGAGCTCGTTACGTTGCTCACCAACTTTATCATATTCGCCCTGTTCCTGTTTTCGCCCATCAACTTTCCTGTGGAGCGGCTACCCCGCTGGCTGGGCGAGCTGCACCGTTTCCTGCCAGTGAAGTACGCGGCCACGGCGGTGCGCGGTACGCTGGTGCAGGGGTACTCGGATGGCCTCGGCCTGTCATTTGCGGCGCTCGCTGTTTGGTGTGTGCTGGGGCTGGGCACCACGTACGTGCTGGTGACACGAAGGAACTGAGGAGGACATCGCTCGAAGCGTGATCGCGGCACAGGCGTACTGCCGCTGACGCCGTGAAGGTCCGCAAGCGGGAAGCGCGGATCGCTGCGGCGTCATCCGGCCATCCGCCGCCTCGTGAGAGGGTGGCTATTGGATTCTCCCCTCACCCCTTTGCGCGTCCCTCACTCGGCGCGCGCCATTCGCGCAGCGCGACCTTCCCGTCCTGGCCGTTGACCACGGCGACGGCGCCGCCTTGGGCGGTGCCCCAGGCAGCCAGCCACACGGGCAGCAGCAAGAGCTGGTAGCTGACGCCGCTCACCTGGTACGTGCGCCACAGTCTGACAGACTGCGATGCCTCCGGGTGAGGGCCCATGTACTCCAGCGCCTCCTCGTCTGTCTTCAGCGCCTCTTCTCGTTGGGCCCTTGCCGTCAGCTCATGGTGTACCTGCTCAAGGACCTGCTCCACGTCGATGGTGTGGAGCGCCACTGACGTGTCTGCGATCAGCGGCGGGTCGAAACGCACCAGTGCCTGGAGGTCGTAAGGCAACATCTGGCCCACCAGATCGTGCGGCGGCATGTCCGCGGCGGGGATCAGCAGGTTCTCGAACAGCATCGTCTGGGCGTCGATGACCTTGCCGTTGGGCGAGTCAACGATCCAGGCTGCCGTACCCCACAGACGGGCCTCGACGAACCCGTCAAAGGACCAGAAGGGCAAGTAGAGGGCGTGCAGGGCATCTGTCTGCGGATCGTCGCCGGCGCCGTGGCCTTTCACCTCAGCCCTATCTGTGCCCTGGACCTTGTCGAGGGCTTGTGCCGCAGCTTCCTTGTCGACGAGAAAAGGAAGCAGGCCGTCAGGTGCCTCGTAGCTGCGCTGGCTGTCCTCAACGAGCACGTTGGTAGCCCCGCAGTACAAGCAGCGGCGGGCCAGATGGCGGGTCATCACCAGTTGTGCTCCGCAGGACAGGCAGCCAACGAGACGTTCCGCCTCCGTCCACACGCGGCCCTGGTAGCGGCGCTGCAACTGGAGGTCGGCGACCAAGGGCGCCCGGTCGTCGATCAGGTCAGTTGGCTCCAGGGGTTGCTCATACCCGCAGTACTCGCACAGCACTTCCGTCGCGCCGGGCTGGTGGTGCAAGGGCGCTCCGCAATGCGGGCAGTCGGCAAGCGTCAGAGTGTCACTGTCGCCGGTCGGCTCCGCTGGCGATGGCGTCACGCGGCGGGAGAAGATGGCCCACGCGTCGCGCGCCAGCGGATGCGCTGGTTCCGCCGCGACGGCCGTCTCTAGGGCACCGCGCTGCTCGTCTGGGTCGTCGGCGCCCGCGGCCAGCCAGATCCAGGGGTCAGCGAACAAGGGCGATTTCGCCGTCAGGGCGCGGAGTTGCTGTGCCGCCTCGGCGCGCTCTCCGCGCTTTAGATGCGTGTAGGCGCGCACAAAGGCGACGATGTCGGGCCGGCTGGGGGCCTCATTGCGCACGAATTGCGCCGGCGAAGCACCCTGTAGCGTCGGGTCCTCGCCCAGAACTTGCTGGTAGCCGGCAAAGACCACGGGCGCAAGCTCGTCTGTGGGCATGGGCAGGTCGGCTTGCGGATTTTGGCTCCCTCTCCAGATGGCAACCCACTGGTCGAGCAATCGGTTCTGGATGTCCCGCTGTTCGACAGCAGGCGGCGCCGCTGTGCTCTTGACGTCCTCCGGCGAGTAGCCGCAGTTGGGACAGCGTGCCGATTCTGTCCACGGGTCATATGTGCTTAGATGCTCGCATTTGGGGCAGGAGAAATCCTGCATCCCGGGCCTCTCCCGAAGGGAGTATTCTGCAAAGGCCACGCCACATGCAGGCGCGCCTTTCGCTTGCTGCGTCCGTCTGTCACAGCGGCAGAGTTCTGAGTCTGATTATTCGACACGAAGCGACGTTATGATACACCAGACCAGCTTCGACGGGCAAACGGACGGTCCGTGCCCTCGAGGGTCTTGGGTGGTCGGTCCAACCTTGTCAATGTGTACAATCTTTCACAATGTTGGGGCCCAGTTTTCACCTGTTTTTCATGTGCGCACGCTATACTGGTCCATATGTAGGAGTAGCGTGAGTTGGGGCGGGCAGGCAGCGGCTGACTTGGCCTGGATCAGCTCACTCTCCGGATGGGGACAGCGCACGCGAGGCTTGCGGCGTTTGTTGCACGGTGCGTTTCGCGTGCGGGAATCCGATCCTCAATGCAACAGAAGCACAGGGAGACCATCACGCTCCTGCTATTTGTTTGAGAATGCTACCGGCGCGGTTTCTTCTTCACTTTGGTTTCTATTGCCTTCAGTCTGAGGGCCGGCTGACCGACATGCCTGACCATGCTTGGGAGCAATCATGAGCCTGCAAGTGCGAATCATCTCACCGGAAGAGGTCCCCGAAGAAGTCTGGTATTGGATCGAGCATGGTGTCTATGACGGCATTCCGCTTGATCAGTGGAAGGTGATCCTGTGCCCAAAGTGCGGCGACTATGGCCAGATCGTCTGGGCCTGGAACGGCGGACACGGGAAGCACTATGCGTGGCGCTGCAGAGGCGACAGCGAACATCAAGGCCCGCTGATCAAACTGCCCGATGAGGGTGGCTGGATATTCGGGCAGTATGTCCATCCCATGAGGCTGATCTACACCATCGACCCCATGGCGGCCTGAAGAACGGCGACGCACGTTCGGTCCGGTCTCTGCAAGACGCCTGCCATGCTACTGCAACCAGACGCCTGCGCCTGATGTCTCACGTCGAGGCGACGCAGGAAGTGCAGGATCCGTTGGCTTCAACGGGGCGGGGTTGCGGTGATGGCGTGCGCCGCAAGAGCGGCTCGGAGGTGGCGATCCGTCAGCGCAAGTAGCTAATTCGGCGGCAGGGAGACAACCGGGGCCCATCTCAGCGTTGCTGAGGTGGGCTGTTTTTGTGCCAGCCGGCCTGCGCTGCGCTTTTCATCTTCCGTTCATGTTCACGACGCCTGCCGGACAGGCCTGGCGCTCTGCATGGGCAATCGGTATCCACACCCTGTGGCGAAAGTGCCGGAGCGGGCTGCTCAGGGCGGCGCCCAGATCAGAAGCCCCTGGGGAACAACGTGCGTGCCCCTGGCCGCGTCTCAATGCGCCTATGCAGCGGATGAGTGCAGGTGCTCCAGAACTGCAAAGCCGATATCGTCCGCGTCGGTCTTGTTGAGGAGCAGGTCGCGCTTTCCAGGTTCACGGTTGGCGAGAACCACTACCCCGGTGCTGGTGTCCTTCACAAAGCCGGCGAACCCCCGGTATCCACCGGTCGCTCCGTGATGCCAGAATACGTGGTTCGCCCCCGACTGCAGGCGCCCCACAAACCAGCCCAGCGCCATGTGTTGGTAGCAGCGGCTGAGGTCTTGCCCCACGCGCGACAATCTTCGGGCCAACCTCTGTGCGCCACCCTGGGGGGGCAGCGCTGTGGCATGAATCTCGTGACAGACTTGCAGCCTATCCCCCAGGGGTGACCTGGATGATGCGAAGTTTGCAGCGAATAACTGGAGCAGGTCGTTCGCTGTTGAAACCAACGCTCCGGCCCCGGCAAGCGCTTCTGGCACGTCCCATCTCTCGGCTGGCGAGCCGTCCGCTTTGTGCGGTGCCGCAAGCCGCTGTTCCTGTGCGGGGGTCAATGTGATGCCCGTATCCAGCAGGCCCAGCTTGTCGCAAACCCTGCTCACCACTGCCTGCTCGTACGACGCGCCCATCTTCTGTGCGAGCGCATAACCCAGCAAGCCTGCACCGAGGTTGGAGTAGTTTGCCTGGTCAGTCCGTGACCGGACCTGCCCTGCCTGGAACTGCGAGAGATACTGGAGAACATCTTGCGTAGTGTATGCCGCGAAGGGATTGCCTCGACTGGCGAACATCTGGCGGGCACCAAGGGCAGGGTTCTTGGGCAAGCCAGAGGTGTGGGTGGCAAGCCGGAGCAGTGTGATCTCTGGCGACAGGTTGGACAAGCCCGGCACGAGATCGCGGACCGGATCATCCCAGTCGACAAGACCGTCGGCGACAAGGATGGACAGCAGTGTCGTGGTAAAAACCTTGGCAATCGAACCCACACAGAACAGAGTATCGCCACGCGGCGACTCTGCGCCGGCATCCGTGACTTTGCCATAGCCGAAGACTGAACTCC
>JBFEPU010000122.1:0-8060 GCA_041549915.1 Anaerolineae bacterium
GCGAGCGCTCGTGGTCGTGGCGAGATGTGTCGCGGTACAAACACGGTGGCAAAACGCAGAGCTGGCCCAACCTCCGGGGTGACTATGAGGCCATGCCTGCCGCGCCAACCGACCCCGGCAGCCTCGGCAAAGGCACGGTGCGATACACAGTTGGGGAAGTACTCCTTGACGTGACCGACGTGACCTGTCCAACCGGCCATCGTTGCCTGTTCAGCAACGCCATCCAACCGTGCGGCCAGGACTGCAGCAATGTGGTTGAGCGAGCGATTGAGCGCCTGGTAGGCACGCGCATACACGTTCCAGGGATCATCCACCGCGGCAGTGGTCTGCCAAGAAGCGGGTACAGCCAGAATCTCGGGCTCATGATAGAACAAGCCAACAGATACCGCCGTCACAACCCCAACCGACGCTGTATCCCTCAACTTTGCCTGAAGATACAGCTCTTGCTCCGGAAGCAAAGGCACAGCGTCCACCTGGACAAACCCGAGCACACCCTGACGCCCTGCTTGCGCACACAGTTCCTCAAAACAGCGCTCGATCGCCGTCGCCGATAGTCCTTGGTGCATGTCACACCCTCCGGCATCCGCACCCAACTGAGTCCGTCTCACGGCGTGCCAAGCCGATTATGCTAGATCACGCCTTGGCGCCGCAGACGTCGGACATCATCCGCTTCATAGCCCAACTCCCCCAGAATCTCCGTCGTGTGCTGTCCCAGCCGTGGTGCGGGAGCCGGCGGCCGGTTCTGAAACACCAGAGGCGTGGCGAGTGACTGGCCGTGCAGCAACCCACGGTGTCTGACCTGCGGGTGTGCAAAGACCTCGTCAATAGCCAGCACGGGCTCGCAGCAGCAGTCATGTGTGGCAAAAAGCGCCGACCAGTAGTCCCTGGACTGTGCACGGAACAGCGCAGAGACATCAGCGATCAGGGGGCCCTGATCTGGATCCTGTTGTCGTTCCACCCAATCCGGGCGACCCACGGCCAGGCAAAAGGCCTCCCAGAAGTGGTGCTCCAGGGCGGCGAGAGCCATGTGCTGCCCGTCGCCCGTCTCGTACACGTTGTAGCAGGCGAGCCTCCCGCCAAGCGGCATTCGTCCGCGCCGAGGTACACTGCCGGAAGCCAGCCAGTCGGCCAGCGGCACTTGCAGCAGCGAGACCACGCAGTCCAGCATTGAGATATCCAGGTATTGCCCGCGTCCACTTTGGGTACGTTCTCTCAGCGCTGCAACGATGCCAAGCGCAGTCCACAGCCCCGATACTAGATCCGCCACAGGCACGCCTGGCACCGCCGGAGGATCATCTGGCCATCCAGTCAGCTCCAAGAGCCCTCCCAGAGCGATATAGTCCAGATCGTGCCCAGCTTGCAGATGGTGGGGACCGGTCTGACCATAGCCACTGATCGAAGCATAGATCAGACCTGGATTGACCTCGGAAACGTCGTCATAGCCGAGTCCGAGACGCTCCATGGTGCCCGGTCGAAGACCTTCCATCAGCACGTCCGATCCATGGACCAACTGAAGGAGGATCGCCCTGCCTTGGGCCGTCTTCAGGTTCAGCGCAATGCTCTTCTTATTGCGGTTCAAGAGATCAAAGAGCACGTCTGCGAGGTCAGGTCCACATTGCGATAGGTGGCGCAGGGGATCGCCGCGAGCCGGCTCTTCCACTTTGACCACCTCAGCACCGAGATCTGCCATAGCCAACGAAGCATAGGGCCCCGGCGCCAGTCGGGTGAGATCCAAGATGCGCACGCCTCGTAGTGACAGGTTCAGCATGGGTTGTCCTCTGTTCTGCTCAAGGGTCTCTGCCTCCCTCCAACCGCGGCCGGGCCGATCACGGCCGTGCTGGCCATCCAACAGAGCAAAGCAGTCATTCGCGTATGGCAAGGGCTGTTCACAGGGGTCGGCCTATTCTAGCACAGCCGAGGCCCGGCCAGCAACCCCGACAGGCGAAGCAACGTTCGTTTGACGCCGTGCTCTTCGACGTCTACAATGATAGGCGATGGTTCAGTGCACACATGAAGAGGAAGAGGGTTCGTCTGCTGGCAGTAGCGGGGAAAGTCGCGGGCATGCACAGCAAGAAAGTTCTCCTATCGAGTTTGGCGCTCGCCCTGCTCATGCTCCGAGGCTGCACGGTGGCCGGCGTGCAAACCAGAGACGACTGGTTTGAGGTAGGCGAATCACCGCTGGTGGAAGCCAATGTAGAACTGGCGCGCCTCACCGTGCGTGCTGGCACATCGGGTCGAGTGCAGATCCAGGCCACACTGCGCCACCCATCAAAGACCAACTATCAGGTGCAACAGGCCGGCGATACCATCAGGATTGACGTGCAGATGCAGCAAGGCTTCTCCTCGAAGATCGACCAGCCCGCCGTCGAAATCATCGTCTCTGTGCCTCGGAGCACAAACCTCGATCTGCGCAGTTCCACCGGCTATCTGTACGTGGATGAGGTGTCGGGGCACATCATGCTAGCCACATCATCGGGCGGGATCCACCTGAGCGACTGCGAGGGCCGCATTGCGTTGGAGAACCGGACCGGTACCATCGAATGCCGCCGCGTTCAAGGAGAGCTTCATGTGCGAAGCGATGCCGGCAGCGTTGACCTGGACACAGTGAAGGGCACCTTTGACGTGCAGACCGCGAGCGGACGGATCCGATTTGAAGGCGAACTAGCCTCGGCAGCGGAGCATCGCTTTCAGAGCGATACAGGCTCCGTTGACCTGGTTCTCCTCGGGAGCCCGGACCTGACGCTGGCTGCCACCAGCGAGACGGGATCAGTACGCTGCACGGTGGAGTTTGTCGAGCAAGTTCGCACCAATCGAGCATGCAAAGGCATATTGGGAACAGGGACGGGTCAGCTCCAAGTAGGCACATCGACTGGCAGTATCACCATCCGCTAGGCAATCCGGCAGATGCCAAGACCTCTGCCACATGGAGATTGATCCCGTCTACTGTTTCTCGGCAACAATCTCCTGTGCACACCGCAAGGCGCGGTGTGTTGATTCAAACAGGGCCTCGCTGGCTTCAAAGGTGTGTTCAGCGCCTACCACTGCTATCAGCCCGGACGACTCCAGGAACTGGTGGACCTCATCCGTCACGCCGCTGAGGAGCACTACGGTCCCCAACTGGTTGGCTTGGTCGAAGATCCTTCTCAGTGCGGTGACGCCCGTACCGGCCATCAGACGCAGACGACGTACCCGCATGATGAGCACCTCTACCCCTGCACCGAGGACCCTTCGCAGTTTGCCCTCGAGGTCATCTGCCGCCGCGAAATAAAGCATCCCCTCCAGGTTGATCAGAGCGATCGCGGGCTTTTCAATGATGCAGTCGTCCAGGCTACGCTCCACAAATGAGCCCCCCGCACTCAACGTGAGATAGCTGGCGCGGATATTGCTGCTCTCGCGGAGGTAGAGACCAATCGACAGCAGCGTTCCGAGGAAGATGGCATAGCGCACCGCCAGATCTCGGATTATGTCCAAAGTGTTGGCTCCGACGGGGCGTTGCAGCCCAAGCGAAATATGGAGTTGGTTCAACACGATCAAGAGGCCCGCGCCAGCCAGAAACCCCGTCAGCACCGAACTAGAAACGTAACGAATGATGCTTCCGAGGCGCAACATGCCCAGTATCAGCCGGATCAAACCAGTCATAACCGCCAAAGCAAAGACATACTCAGCGTAGTTGGGCTGACCAGCAAAGGCGAGCAGAACACTTGCCGTAGCCAGCGCTGTCGCGTTGGTAGGGCCTGTGATCAGGTGGCTGGAGCTGGCGAAGATAGCCGCAACGATGGGGGGAATGACCGCCGTGTGCAGCCCGTACAGTGGGTTGACGCCAGCTATGGCTGCACAGCTCATGCCTTGCGGAACAGCAACCATTGCCACTGTCAGCCCGGCCACGAAGTCTGAGCGGAGTGCCTGTCTGACGTGGTCAGGAATACGCAAGGTCGGTCGATTCATTCGCTGTGCGCCGTCCCGTGGCTTGACTGACCTGAAACAACCCTGGAGGACATACTGTGCTCGGAGGTGTCGCGCTCTCCGATGGAGCCAATCCTGATTCCATCCATAGACTGGCATGAGACAGGCAATTGGTCAAGCCACGTTGCGCGCCATGCCGTCGCTTCGGTACCAGGAAGTCATGTCACACTGGAGAAAGCTGGAGCCCCCGCGGCAGGCGCTGTGCGGACGGCAATCCGCTAGGAGGAGCACCAGCCATGGCCGATGAAGGCTGCAGGGATGCACCGGCCAGCAGTGACGTGGAAGCAGGACCAAGTCTGACACGCACGCGGCAAGAGGAGCCCAGCAGGCCATGCGGCGCCACAGGACGCGAAAGACGTCCTGGCGTGCTGCTCACACCCATGCTATGTGGTCACACATTTCCCGCCTGCCATACTGTGCAGCCATAATGACGTGCAGGGCGTTATCGCCGGACGGAGAAAGGAGCACAGCAATGTCGGAGGAAGAAGAGCGCAGCGACGATCGGCAGCAGGCGCAAAAAGCGCCCCTTGGTCACGAAATGGAGCACGGGGGAAGAATAGAACAGGAGAGAGAAGAGAAGGAGGAAAAGGTAGACTGGACGAGGGACCCACTGGGTGGCATCATCTGGGCGGTGATCCTGATCACGGCCGGTGTGATCTTCCTAGCGGAGACTCTGGGCTGGGTCCATTGGGCACGCTTCGGTGGCGTCTGGAACCTCCTTCTCATGGCCGTCGGCGTGATTGTCCTGATCGAAGTTCTGCTCCGCCTGCTCATTCCCACATACCGACGGGCTGTCCGTGGCCGGTTTGTATTCGCTGTGATCATGCTGGCCATTGGTCTGGGCAACATCATTGGCCCAGGCATGATCGGAGCGCTGTTCCTGATCATCATTGGAGTTGGCATCCTCCTCAGAGGTTTGGCTGCCAGCCGCTCCTAGACAAGGCCCCGATCCAAGCCAGTGGCCGCTACTGCTACGCTGGCGTGCGGGGATCACGATCGTGCCAGCACGGCACAGGTTGTCGCCCGTGTGGCAGAGCCTGCATGCTGGTCAGGGACCAGCAAAGTCCAGACGTACGAGACGATCCCAGTAGTAGCGCACAAGGGTGAATGGTTCATCGCGGCCAATGCAGCGGAAATATGGCGCGTCGTACGCCATGATCAGGTCACCAATCTTGTACCGTGGCAGGATAGGTGTTGAGACCACCAGGCTGCCCCTCTCCCCTGGGCGCATCTCGTGGAGCATCACCAGGCCGCGTCTGGTCTCGACCTCGAAGAAGAACAGGTCGTAGTTGGGGACCCAGGCGCGGCGTTCGTCCTTCTGCTGTCCGAACATACCCTCCGTAGCGCCATAGATCTCTGCAATCGCCACCGGGCCATACATGGCGCGCAGAATGGGTGCGTATCGCGTATTGATACCTGGTACGCTACCCAAGGTCATCACGCGGACCTGCCACAGATCCTTGGGATACAGCTTGTGCGTCCTGCGCAAGTAGCGCCCGAAGGTGACGGCAGTCGGCGCTACACCGCCGACCAGGGTGACGTTCTCATCCCTGCAGCGCTCGTAGGCCAGCTCAAACCGCCGCTCCCAGTCGCGGATGGTCTTGCCGCCCCCCAGGGCATCGATCTCTTCCTGCCCCGGCAGAGAGCGCAGCGGCATGCTTCTGGAGACGTGCTTGACGTAGATCCCAGAACTGTAGCCATACTCCACATCGCGAGTTCCCATGCGCACCGTGCCGACGACTGAAGGGAAGTTGAGGTTGAGGTTGACGCCTTGAAATATGTCAACCTGTTTTGTCCTCAGCACGTGGTTGACCAAGGCCCGGCCCGCACTGACACGCATCTTCAGGTCCGTGGGCGTCATGGGGATGAACTTGGACTCACCCTTTGTGGTCCCGCGGGTGATCGCCCATCCCACGGGCGGCTCGTAGAGCAGGAGATCTGTCTCTCCAGCCATGGTGCGTTCGATGAGCGGTTTGAGCTGCTCATACATCACAACCGGGAATGCGTGGCGGTACTCGCCAACCGTCGTGACCGCAGCGGCCTTGTGCTCCCGGCCATAGCGGGTGCGTGCATACCCGGGCAGCAGTCTCTGCAGTACCGCTTGCTGCGCAGAGCCGGGATCAGCCAAAGCTTCGTACCATGGTTGCACGAAGACTTCTAGCTGCTGTGCCATGTCCGGTGCTCTCGGCTGCTGCATACTCCCCTCCCCATTTGTTGTATGGCTGCCTGTTGTTGGGTCACTTGCTCACAAGAAAGGCCAATTCGGTGCTGAATTCGAAACGTCTGACTCCCCACCGTTTGCCGGCCACCAGCCCGAGAAACTGCTGCTCATAGCTCTGAGCCATGCCCTTTTCCCGTCCGCCGAGGCTACGTACCGGGAACGATATCAGGAGGTGATCGGCGTTGGTGGCCTCGAGAAGCCTGACGCTGGCTGATTTGTCCAGTTGCTCCATGCAGGGCAAGCTCTTCAAGATGAGGGCCAGATCGGCCCTGCGGGTGGGAGGAAAGCGGCTCACATCCCTAGCCTCCGCCTGGCCGCGGACGCCTGCCAAGCCCAAGAATTGGCTCAGGAACTCCACCATGTCTGTGTACATATCATAGGCATAGTATTCCAAGTCCCTGTCCAGTGGCATCCACGGGATTGCCAACGGATTGAGCCCACAGGCAATGTCGAGCACCGTGCGAATGCCACTCAAGCTTGCCAGCGTCCGTGCATAGAACTCGTCGAGAATGTCCACACGCTCTCGAGTAGAAGAATGGCGCTTCATGACCTCATGGCAGATTCGAAGAAAGCGCTGCCGGTCCCCGGATGAGGCCGCTGTCCTCAGTGCATCGAGCCATAGATCATAGTCCATCCGACCCGCCAGGTACGCAGCACCCACCTGATGGAGCTTGTTCTTGGTGGCCTTGATCGCTTCCTTCAGGTTGGATCGCCTGGCCAGCTCGCGCGACCCGATGTTCCTGATCACATCCCCACAGACATGTCTGTATTTGGCGCTGCCGAGAACCGCCTGTACCAGCTTGGTCAGCTCATCCATATCAGCGTCAGGGCACTGGCTCATCGCAGTTGGTCAGAGTGTTCCATGGACCTCTCGCAACCGCTCCGTGAGTTGCATCATAAACCTGAGATTGTGCATGGTCGCCAAGCGGTAGAACAGAGGGTCGCTCACCTTGGACAGATGATGGAGGTACGCCAGCGAGTAGTTGGAACAGCACAGACAGTCGCAGTGCTCAGAGATGGGCCGGCCAGCGCGGATGTACTCTGCATCGTTGATGTAGACGTAGGAGTACCATTGACCATTCAGGGTACTGGCAGCTGGATGATGGGTGAATGTGTACAGCCGACCGTGACGTGCGTCCCTTGTGGGCATGGTGCTGTCGAACAGCTGGTAGCCCAGACTGGCACAGGCAACGACGCTGTCTGGCTGACCCACACCCAGAGCGTGCGTTGGCAACTGGGGCGGCACCAGTTCGCGAACATATGCTATCATCTCAAGCAGTAGGTTGCCCTCTCTGTCCAGAGGCCATCCTCCCAACCCGTAGCCGTCAAACCCAATCTCCAGCAACTCCTCCGCGCAGCGCCGGCGAAGATCCCTGTACCCACCGCCCTGCACAACAGCGAACAGCAACGGTCGCTTTCCGCTGCGCCGCTGAGCGCGAGCCAGCCGGCTTGTAAACTCCGCCTTGCAGCGTGCAGCCCACTTGATGGTCCGCTCGACCGAGGCTTGCTGTGCTGGCAGTGGCTCATCCACGTGGGTACAATCATCCAGGCAGATCACAATGTCCGCGCCATAGTCCATCTGCAGACGGATGCTCTTCTCAGGGGTCAGGTTCACCCGGCGCGTGGAACCATCAGGACGAAAGATCATGCCGCGCTCGGTCAGGCTGCCATACTTGGGGTTCTGCCTGATCAAGGAGTAGACTTGAAATCCCCCCGAATCGGTGACGATGGGCAGCTGCCAGCCGAACAGCTGGTGCAGGCCGTTCATGGCCTTGATAACAGAAGACCCAGGCTTTAGCATCAGATGAAAGACGTTCATCTGCACAGCTTCGACACCGCAGCGTGACAGATCGCTCGAATCCAGCGCGCGCACCAC
>JBFEPU010000123.1:0-8056 GCA_041549915.1 Anaerolineae bacterium
ACTACCACACCTTTCCGGCATTGCTGTATCAGGTAGCGGCGGCCGAGCTAGCACCCGGGGACATCGTCTATCCGGTGCGCAGTATCCTGCGCGGCTGGCCGAACGCGAGATTCGCGATGGGGCAGGTGAAGGGAGTCGATCTTGCCCGACGAAAAGTCGAGACGGATGACTTTGCGTTCTCGTACGACTTTCTTGTCCTTGCCACCGGCAGCGTGTCGCACTTTTTCGGAGTGCCAGGTGCCGCCGACTCGGTCTTTCCGCTCAAGACCCTTCGCGAAGGGATTGAGCTGCGCAATCACATTCTTGGCTGTTTCGAGCGGGCCGCGCAGGAATCGGATCCCGATCGACGCCGTCAACTGCTAACCTTCGCCATCGTCGGTGGTGGGCCAACCGCAGTGGAATACGCGGGCGCCTTGGCAGAGCTCATCCACGGTTCCGTTGCCAAGGACTATCCTGCGCTGGACTTTCAAGAGGTGCGCGTGCTGCTCTTGGAAGGCGGCGAACGCTTGCTTCCTGCCATGCCCCAGGCCCTGAGCACCTATGCTGTGCAAAGGCTGGGCAAGATGGGTGTTGAGGTTCGGCTGCGCGCGCTGGTGACCCGTGTCACGCCAGGTGTCCTACATATCAAAGATGGTTCAACAATACATACCGAGACGGCGGTGTGGACGGCAGGCGTTCGGGCCCCTGAGCAGATTGGACACTGGGGGCTGCCCACTGCTGAGAGGGGACGGGTGGCCGTCCTGCCCACACTTCAGGTGCCGGGCCATGAGGACGTCTACGCTATCGGAGATGTCGCCTACTTGGAGGAAGAGGGGAGCGCTTTGCCCATGGTGGCTCCTGTTGCCGTGCAGCAGGGCGCGGCGGCGGCGCGGAACATTGCCCTGCAGGTGCGTGGGCAGGCGCCCGTACCCTTCCATTACCGCGACAGAGGTACGATGGTGACGGTAGGGCGCAATGCTGCTGCCGCTCAACTGGCCGGTAGGACTTTTACGGGGTTCCCTGCATGGGGGCTCTGGCTTGGGGTGCACCTGTTCAACCTCATCGGCTTTCGCAACCGATTGCTGGTATTGATCAACTGGGCGTGGGACTATCTGCTTCGCGAGCGCCCCGTGCGCCTCATCGTGCCCGGCAACCCCGACAGCTAGCGAACTGTACCGGACTCCGCGCCCTTGTTGACACCCGTCCCAGACTGCGTGGCACTGAAGAATCAACGAAGATCCCGCTTGTACCGGGATGCAGCGATGCAATTCACACCACCGTTCGCTGGGAGGGAAGGTGAAGGGAGCAACAGACGCACCAATCATAGCCGACGGTCTGCGTCTTGACGCTGACGCTGCTGCGGACGCGATCGAGGAGTTCGTGCGTCGTGAGGTGACGCGGCGCGGAAGACAGGGAGCTGTATTGGGCCTGAGCGGTGGCCTTGACTCATCGGTCTGTGCGTACCTGTGTGTGCGCGCGCTGGGAAAGGAGTGCGTGCTCACGTACATATTGCCAGAACGGCACTCGTCGGTGCAGAACATGCGTGACGCAGAGCTGGTTGCCGAGACGCTGGGGCTAGAGCCAACGAGGATCGACTTGACACCCATTCTCACGCAGATTGGGACCTACGAGCTGACCCCAGAGCAAACCCCCGCGGCTAGGCGGGTGATCAGGGCTGCCCGGCGCCGGCTGAGAGGCGCGCCTGCGGCACTCCCAGCATACAGCGACACCATGGTCGAGCTCTATGGGACGCAAGTTGAGCAGCAGGGGTCGTCCAGCAACAGACAGCGTTGGCAAGCTGTGTGCCGCAATCAGGCGTTCATGCTCGGCAAGCTTCGGCTGCGGATGATCATGCTGTATCATCACGCCGCCTTGAACAACTGCCTTGTTGCGGGCACACTGGACAAGTCAGAATGGAGCATAGGGTTCTATGATCGCTACGGTGACGGCGCGTGTGACCTGGCGCTACTGGTCCATCTCTACAAGACGCAGATTCGCGCGTTGGCTCGTCACCTGGGCCTGCCTCCGCATATTGTCACCAAACCTTCATCCGGGGACTTGTTTCGCGGTACGCCGAACGAGGCGTTGATCGGCATGTCCTACGAGCAACTGGACGCGGTGCTGTGGGGGCTGGAACGCGGTCTTCCCGAAGAGGAAATCTGCATGCAAGTTGGCGTTGGCCTAGCGCGCGTTGAGGAAGTGTGCAGGGCCGCACAGGCGACCCGCGCACGTGACGACTTGCCGGCGCACCTTTGATGGTGTCCCGACACGTTTCCGATATGGACAATCCCTGGCGGGCCGGGCATCAGGGCGAACGGATACAGACAAGAGAGGAGACTCGACAATGACTGGAAACTCGGTGCGCCTTGGGCGCCTGTTTGGCGTCGAAGTCAAGCTTGACTACTCCTGGTTTATCATCCTAATCCTGACCACGTGGTCTCTGGCCGGCGAGTACTTCCCGCGCATGTATCCAGGCTGGCCGGGCTCGGTCTACTGGCTGACGGGAGTCCTCACTTCTGTACTCTTCTTCAGCTCAGTGCTGGCCCACGAGCTGGCTCACAGCGTGGTTTCACAGGCTTATGGCGTTCCTGTACGGGATATTACGCTCTTCATCTTCGGCGGTGCTGCTCAGATCAGTGAGGAGCCCAAGAGTGCCCGGGACGAGTTCCTGATGGCCCTGGTTGGCCCACTGACCAGCCTGGGTGCTGCCGCACTTTTCGGCCTGCTTTGGTGGGTCGGCGGTGGCATCAGTCCCTACCTGAGGGCGCTGGCATCCTGGCTGGCGGGTATCAATGTGTCGCTGGCCCTGTTCAATCTGGTGCCTGGTTTCCCGCTTGATGGGGGACGAGTCTTCCGCGCCGCCCTATGGGCCCTCACGGGGAACCTGCGCACTGCAACCCGGCTGGCCACTGGTCTGGGGCGGCTAATCGCGTATGGCTTTATATTCGTAGGCGTGCTGCAGATCTTTGGTGGGAACTGGACCAACGGTCTGTGGATGGCCTTTATCGGGTGGTTCCTCGAGAACGCGGCTACGGTGAGCTACCGCCGGATTGCACTGCGGGAGATGTTGGCTGGGCATACCGTGCGCGAGGTAATGACCAGCGAGTGCCAGCTGATTCCGGCCACGCTGACTCTGGATGCCTTCGTGGATGGCGTGCTGCTGCCCACTGGCCGGCGCTGCTTTGCCGTGCAGGAAGGTGGTCAACTCCAGGGCCTGCTGACGCTGCACAGGGTGAAGAGAGTGCCGCGCGAGCGGTGGAGGGATACACGGGTGGCAGAGGCGATGATCCCGCGCGCCGAGCTCAAGACCGTGAGCCCCGTGGACGAGCTGAACGTCGTCCTTGACCGCATGGCAGCAGAAGATGTGAACCAGCTGGTTGTTGTCGAGGATGGGCAGCTAGTGGGCATGGTGGCACGGGACAATCTGCTGAACTTTATCCGGATGCGGGCAGAGCTAGGGCTGTGAGAAAGGTCAGCTTCTAGAGAGGAGGATGAGCGATGAGGGGTTTGGCAAGTTGGATGCTGGGGATGCTTTTGCTGGTCGCTGCTGTGGTTGGTTGCCAAGCCGGCGGACCAGCCCCGTTGACTGTCCCCGCACCTGAGGAGCCATAGACGCAGAGAGTGCCTGTGGAGGGAGGCGGCACCTACACCGACGTGGGCGCCGCGGGGTTGCAGACAATGCTGGCAACGAAGGATTCTCTTCTGATCAACGTGCACATTCCGTACGAGGGAGAGCTTCCTGATACTGACCTGTTCATACCCTACAATGAGGTAGAGGCCAATCTGGACAAACTGCCAGTTGACAAAGCCTCGCGGCTGGTTCTATACTGTCGAAGCGGCAGCATGAGTGCCATTGCCGCCCGAACGCTGGTACAGCTGGGATACACAGACGTGGGGAACGTAGATGGGGGGATGATTGGCTGGCAAGCGGCTGGCTATCCCCTGCTGAAGGCTCCCGACTGAGGAGGCGGATGATGAACAGGATCAACTGGGCTGCCGTGCTGGTCTTTGTTGCCGTGGTGTTCGTGGTCGTGGCGTGTGGCCTGAGCTTGCTGCTTGTGGCATCCGGGTTTCTTCAGGTGCCGGTGGGAGTACGGCTGGGTGCCGGCGGCATGATGGGAGGCGGGTGTCCTTGGTGTGGAGGAACAGGCCTGTTGGGCGGGCGGGGGCTGATCGGTCTCCTGGTTGTGTTCGTGGTTCCCTTAACCCTTTTTGGGCTCTTTGGGCTTCTGCTGGTCGGTGCGCTGTGGTTGGCGCGCAGCGTTAGGGGCACGCCGGGTGGACCTCCCGAAGACGAGAGCTAACCGCAGTGTGGTAGAGTGGCGGATCGTGGTTCGCTCAGCGACCCGGACCGTGGAGAGGAGTTCGCGTGAGTGAGCGCAAAACGAACTGGCCAGTCGTAGTCGGCTGTGCAGTGGTGGTTGGCATGATCCTTGTGGTTTGCTTTGCTCTGTTTTGGTGGGGCTTGACCGGAGTTTGGTCCCAGCGTGGCGGACCGTCGACACTGTATCCATCGAATGGAGCCCAGATCTATTTCACCGCCACGAGTCAGCGCGGCACCGCGATTACGTCTGATCTGCGCATGGGAATGATGGGCGGTGCGCGCCTTGCTTGTGCGTCATGCCACGGTGCGGACGGACGGGGAGGGCGCGTCCGTTTGATGATGCGCGTCTTCGAATCCCCTGACATTCGCTACCAGGCATTGACGGCGGAGGAACACGCGGAAGGGGACGAACACGAGCACGAGACCTGGACGGATGAAGCGATCAAGAGCGCGATCACCAACGGAGTCGAACCGGATGGCCAACCACTGGAGGGGCCCATGCCGCGCTGGACGATGAGCGAGGCGGATCTGCACGATCTCTTGGAGTTCCTCAAGACACTAGACTAGTGTTTCAAGACAAGTGTGGCCCGTCCCGAGCGTGTGGCTTGAGCCCGTTGGGCAACGTGCGCTGTCTGCGTACTTTGGGAGTGCCACCACGGTTGGGGCTTGCCGCGCAGTCAACCCGTGCTAGTAGCAATCGTTGGCCTTGCGAGAGCGGGCTGCTCCGGGCGTGATCTCGTAGCCCGTTTCGGACAGATGCAGAGCCTGTTCCCTGATCCACATCCCTAGGAACCTACGCGGGAGACCCAAGAGTGCTTAGAGATCGATTGCACCAAATGCAGTGGACGCTTGAGCGCAGATGGTTCGGGATCTGGGAAACAGAGGACTATTTCACCCGATTGGAGCAGCTGGCCAAGGTTGGCGCTGAGGTCACCTTTGGCTATGTGCTGATCGCGCTCTCCTCGGCTGTGCTGGCTACGGCGGGACTCTTGCTCAACAGCGCGGCCGTGGTCATTGGTTCGATGTGCATTGCACCTTTCCTGGGCCCATCGCGTGCCGTCTGCATCGGTGGACTGTTTCGAGATCGTAGAACCTTCCTCGGCGGGCTGCTCAAGCAGCTTCTGGGTCTGTTCCTCGCTGGCGCCGGGACGGCCTACATGCTCACCGCTCTGCTGCGCGCGGGCGTTCCAGGCATCGGCATTACGCCCGAAATCCTGCTGCGGGCCATGCCTGCGGCCCGGGAGCTGGTCCTGGCGGTGTTGATCGCCATCACGGCTGGGGCTGCCGCGTCGCTGGCGTTGTCAGCCGACCCAAGCATCGTGCAGACGCCTTGGGGCCAGATCATCGACACGGTGATTGGGGTGGAGATCGCCATCTCGCTCATGCCACCCGCTGCAGCGGTGGGCGTCGGTTTCGCTTTCGGGCGTCCCGACATCAGTCGCAATGCCTTCCTGTTGCTCTTGGTGAATGTCCTGGGCCTGGATATTGTCGGCAGCACGCTCGTGCTCGCCCTGCGCGGAGTTCGTCCCCAATACCTGCGCCTGGAGAAGGCAATACGGCAAGCAGCAGAATTCACTCTAGCCTCGATTGCCAGCCTCAGCCTCGTAGGCGGCGCGATCCACGTCACCCTGCTGAGCCCCAGCCTGGCGAAGGTTTGCGTTTCCGTCCGCACCGACATGGGCGTCGCAGTTCCCGATTCTCTGGCTCAGGCCATCGCTGCCAGGATTTTCGACTCGACGGGCTGCCGCGCTGAGGTCACCGTTGACTTGATCCCTTGTCAGACCTATTCCACGCTTTGACCAGGAGGTGAGAGGTGAAGCTTGTCCTGACTGTCGTGCGCGATGACGATGCCGGCAAGGTTGTGGATGCCCTCACGGAACACGGCTTCTACGTGACCCGATTGTCCAGCACGGGCGGCTTTCTGCGCATGGGAAACACCGTGCTCTTGGCCGGCATAGAGGACGGTCAGCTTGAGCAGATGTTGAAGATTGTCGAAACGCACACCGAGATCCGAGTACAGCCTCCGGCGTCCCGCGGAGCTCAGGAGACGCAGGTCAGCCGAGCGGTGGTTTTCGTGCTGGGCCTGGAGCAGCTGGTGAAGCTGTGACAGCCCCGTCTCATCCACTCGCAGACGGGCTTTCCGACGGTGGTGGATATCAAGCGCGGGAGGGGGACATACATGAATCGCAGTTCGTGCGAAGGATCGCTTGACGGTCCTTAGCTGATCACCAAGGAGAGCTCGTTGATTGGAATCACCAAGCGCAGTGTCTGGAGATGGGCCTGGCTGCCTATGCTGCTGTGCGCGGCGGTACTGTGGGCGCTGCAGGGTCGCAGGTGGTATGCGCTCGCCGTGGCCAGTGCGCAGGATGACCAGCAGTGGCCGGAGTTGGTTCTGACGCCCTACTTGAGTGGCCTGGAAAACCCCGTACAGCTCACCCATGCCGGTGATGGCAGTGGCAGGGTGTTTGTCGTGGAGCAGGCAGGGCGGATTCGCATCGCTCGAGATGGCGTTCTCTTGCCGACACCGTTTCTCGATATCAGCGATCGACTGGCGTGCTGTGGCGAACGGGGCCTGCTGAGCGTCGCCTTTCCCCGCGACTATGCAACCAAGGGGCGCTTTTACGTTGATTACACCGACCGAACTGGCACTACCATCGTGGCCCGCTACCACCTCGGTCAGAACTTGGACACAGCCGATCCGGCAAGCGAGGAGGTGGTCTTGACCGTCGCACAGCCGTTCGCCAATCACAACGGTGGGCAGTTGGCCTTTGGGCCCCTGGATGGCTACCTGTACATCGGGATGGGTGATGGTGGATCCGGCGGAGACCCGCAGAACCACGGTCAGAATCCTGCTTCGCTGCTGGGTAAAATGCTGCGCATCGATGTGGAAGCGGGTCTACAGCCCTATGGCGTGCCGCCCACGAATCCATTCGCACAGACTCCAGGATACAGAGCTGAGATCTGGGCCCTTGGGCTGCGCAACCCGTGGCGCTTTTCCTTCGACCGCGAGAAGGGCGATTTGTACATCGGCGACGTCGGTCAGGAGCAATATGAGGAGATCGACCTGCAGCCTGCTTCCAGCAGCGGCGGTGAGAACTATGGCTGGCGCATCATGGAGGGCGGCCACTGCTACCGAAGCCAGGACTGTGATCAAACTGGCCTGGTGCTTCCCGTTGCCGAGTACGATCATTCGCGAGGCTGTTCCGTTGCTGGAGGTGTGGTATACCGAGGTGGGACATACCCGCGCATGCAGGGCATCTACCTCTACGGAGACTACTGCAGCGGGAGGATCTGGGGGTTGAGACAGCGAGGTGGCCAATGGCAGAGCCTCGAGCTGCTGGACACGGCTCACCGAATCAACAGTTTCGGTGAAGACGAAGTCGGCAACGCGTACGTCGTGGACTATGGGGGAAATATCTACTTGCTCGCTGACACCATGTTGGCGACGCCGACCGCGACCGCAAGCGTGACGCCTGAGCCGACCGTCAGCCCGACAAGCACACCAACCCTTACCGACGTGCCCACGCGAACGGTGCTGTTTGAGCGCCCCATCTTCCTGCCGATCGTTCTCAAGCAGTGGGCAGCTAGTGCGCTGCCCAGCTCACGCAAGTGATGCTGAGTGGTTGAACAGGCTGGGCCGCCAAGGGACGGCGAGACAAGGATGAGGGAAGAGCACTTGGCGAGTTGACGGAATCGTTGAAAGCAATAGATCGATCACAAGGAGAGCCTGGACTCCTGGTGCGTGGAGGGGGC
>JBFEPU010000124.1:0-8041 GCA_041549915.1 Anaerolineae bacterium
AGTGTCCAGGCATGTGGTGGACTCATGAAGCACATATATCGGGGGAGCTCATGCTACGCTACACCATACGCCAACTCTTGTGGATGGTTCCGGTGCTCTTCACCATCTCCGCTATCACCTTTGGCCTCGCACATGCTGTGCCAGGCGGGCCGTTCGACCGCGAACACACGCTGCCTCCGGAGATCATCGCCAACCTTGAGAGGTACTATGGATTGGATCAGCCTGTCTGGAAGCAATACGTGGACTATGTCGGGCGCATTATCACGCGCTTTGACTTTGGACCGGTTTACTCCTCGCGCAGCCGCCGAGTGAACGACATTTTCGCCGATCACTTGCCGGTCTCAGCGCAGTTAGGGTTAGTGTCAATACTCATTGCGCTTGGGATCGGCGTGCCGTTGGGCATCGTCGCTGCGTTGAAACAGAACTCCCTTTGGGACTATCTGGGTATGGCGGTGGCGATCTTCGGCGTCTCGGTGCCGAACATCGTGCTGGGGCCGATGCTGATACTGGTCTTTGCCCTGACACTGGACATCCTGCCGGTGGCCGGTTGGGGCACGCCAGCAAAGATGATCATGCCGGCTTTCGCCCTGGGAACCTCCTCCGCGGCGCAGATCGCGAGGTTGACCCGCGCCAGCATGCTGCAGGTGATCCGCGAGGATTATATCCGGACAGCGAGAGCCAAGGGGCTTCACGAGCGCGTCGTCATGGTGCGCCATGCGCTCAAGAACGCTTTCATCCCTGTGGCGACCATACTCGGGCCTCTCTTCGCTGCACTGGTGACCGGTACGTTCGTGGTGGAACAGATCTTTGCCATACCGGGGATGGGCAGGTTCTTCGTGATCAGTGTGACGAACCGCGATTACCCGGTTGTGATGGGCACGATCCTGCTATATGCGTTCTTCTTTTAGTGGCGAACCTAGCGGTGGACGTCACCTACGCCTTCCTCGATCCGCGGATCCGCCTCCGGTAGTGACTACCGCCAAGTGAACGACTGATCAGAGACACCGGCCGCAGGCTTCATCGCCACTGGGAGCGAGGCCTGCAGAGGTGCGAGCCGGTGCCTCGTGGGGAGCAGCCCACATGTCCGCGCTTGAGCTCTCATTGGTCATTTGATGAGCCCAACACATCGACCGAACTGGCTCGCCTCCATGCGCTCACCCATCCCGTCGTACCTACAGGCAGAAACCGCCAGCCCGGCAGGGGTCTGGGCCGGTCTACGCCAGGGCATTCCCATCGGCAGACGCCAGGTCGAGTTCTCCGCTATAGCCTCTCTGTTGCGGCGTACCTACAGACCGTGTGCCCCTGGTCAGCACCTCAGGTAGACCACGGTGCAGCACCATGAGCTCGGGTGTAGTCTGTGTACAGTCATGGGCTGCACTACCGCGACCCGACCAAGACTCCGGACGTGCGAGTGTAGGCTGTCAGGCACTTCCCCGGGTCCATCGCCACTGGGCTCTGTAGAGATTGATCGCCTACCAAGCATGGGCAATCAGCGCGTTTTTCGTCTTTCAAGGGACCTCAGGAGAGCTGTGACGCTGACGGTGGAACCTTTTTGCCCCCTTTTCTGTGTATTGGTTAGGGGCGTCGAGGCTAGGAAAGGTGCTCATGGGCGAAGACCTGCAACTGGTGATTCGAATCCGCGCGGGTGACCTCTGCGCGTTTGAGGCACTCTACCACAAGTACAAGAGCTCACTCTACCACACTGCTCTCGCCATCACCGGCGACAATGGCGCTGCCGAAGAGTTGCTGCAGGACTGTTTCATAAGGGCGCATGCGGCCATTGAGAGAGTGGATGGATCACGGTCGCTGTCACCCTGGTTGCATCGGATCATCGTGAATCTCAGCTACAACTGGGCAACGCGCAGCCAGCGTTGGCCCCTGGCCCTGGATGCATTTGTCGACCGTTTGATTGCCGGCCCAGCTTCCTCTCCCGAGCATATCGCCGAGGGTAGCGAGCTGCGGGCCGCAGTGCGAGACGCAGTGGCTTCGCTCAGTTTCAAACAGCGAGTCGTGGTGGTGCTTTTTTACTTCCAGGGATTCCAGCTCAGCGAGATTGCCTACATTCTCGATTGCCCAATAGGCACCGTCAAGTCACGCCTGCATCGTGCATCTGGAGCCCTGCGCATCCAGTTACTTGCAGACAGGAGGTTGGCAAGTGAACTCGTCTACGCAACCTAATCGCAGTCGAGCCGAAGGGCCAAGTGCATGGTCTTCAGATGATGAGCTGGGGCAGCTCATACGGTGGAGTCTGAGGAGCTCGGTAGGCACAGCGGAGCCCTCACCGGACGTCTGGTCCAGGATCTTGGAGCGTGTGGAGGAGCAGCGTCAGCCAACATCTGCCCCTCCCTCCTCCAGCCGTTCTTCGCCTCCTTTGGCTGGCCTGGTGCAGGCCGCGGTCATCGGCTGTCTGCTGTTCACTCTGGCAGCGGGGCTTGACGGGCATGTCATCGTCACACGGAAGGATCAGCCTATACGTGTTGCCGCCGCAGAGCGGTCACTTGCCTCCGATGACCTTACAGCACACCGGCTGAGACGAAGTGGGTCCCGATCCATGGAGCGAAAGGAGCCTGTGCGCAGGGGAGGCGAGGTCCGCGACGCCACGCTGCCCTCTTAGCGACAGGGCCGTTCCGCGTCTTGTGAGCACGCGGCACGCTGTTTGCCCGGACGTTTGCAGGGGAGGAGGTGACGCGAGCGACGACGAGTAGTGCGCGTATGTGCAGCGCTTGCTGCAGACGAATGCCATTGAAAGGGGGTAACTCCAAGATGTATTCTAAGAAGACCATTGGGCTGATGATGTTACTTCTGGCTCTCACAATGCCCCTGGCGGCGTGCCAGCCAGCTGAGCAACTGGCGTCGGAACTCAACTGGAACCTGGGCACTGAGCCACCGACTCTTGATCCAGCGCTGGGCACAGACAGTGTTTCGATCCAATGTGACGAAGTGCTGTTCCTGGGGTTGACTGATTTTGCAGACACAACAGACGCCGAAGTCATTCCTGAGATTGCGACCAAGTGGAGTGTGTCCGACGATGGGCTGACCTGGACCTTTGAAATGCGCAAGGATGTCTGGTGGGTGCACTATGATCCGGAGACCAAGAAGGCAGAGAAGAAACGCCTGGTCACGGCCCACGACGTCGAGTATGGCGTGAAGCGCACCGTTCTGCCTGAGACGGCCTCTGACTATGCCTACGTGTCCTACATCATCAAGGGCGCGGAAGCGGTGAACACCGGTGAGAGTACCGACCTGGACTCGGTCGGCGTCAGGGCGGTGGATGACTACACGGTAGAGTTCACCTTGCAGCAGCCGGCGGGCTACTTTCCAGCGATCGCCAGCATGTGGGTCAATCGGCCTGTGCCGAAGGAACCGATAGAAGAACACGGCGACTTGTGGACCGAGGCGGGGAACATCTGGAGCAACGGCCCCTACCTGCTGGACACCTGGGAGCATGAGAACCGGATGGTCTTTGTGAAGAACCCGTACTACTACGGCGCGAACGACGTGAGCATCGAGCAGGTGAATTGCGTGATGGTGGTGGAAGATTCGACGGCCTTTGCTATGTACGAGAACGGGGAGTTGGACGTGCAGAGCCCACCACTGGACGACATGGACCGCGTCAAGGCCGACCCTGTGCTCAGCAAGGAGCTATACATCGCGCCACGGCTGTGCACCTATTTCTATGGCTTTAACACCACCAAGCCACCTCTGGACAACGTGCTGGTGCGAAAGGCGCTGTCCTATGCCATTGATCGACAGAAGCTGATCGACACAGTGCTAAAGGGCGGTCAGGCTCCGGCTTGGAGCCTTGCCTGTCCCGGCATCTTTGGCAACGTGGCTGGAAGGGCGGACTTTCCAGGCATCACGTTTGACCCCGAGAAGGCTCGAGAGCTGCTCGCCGAGGCTGGCTATGCAGGCGGTGAGGGCTGGCCAGACGTGACGCTGATGTTCAACACCAGCGAAGGGCATAAGAGAATCGCCGAGTTCATCCAGGCGGGCTGGAAGGAACAGCTGGGCATTGATGTGACGCTGGCAAACCAGGAATTCAAGGTCTACCTAAAGACGGTCGTGGAGGATGCACCCCAGATACACCGCGACGGCTGGTGCACAGACTATCCAGACCAGAACAACTGGGTGCTGGAACTCTTCCACCCCACCAAGAGCCCCAACCAGACCAAGTGGTCTGGGCCGGCGGCCGATGAGTTCGCCCGACTGACCGAGCAGGCAGCATTGGAGTCCGAGCCTGAGAAGCGCAAGGAGCTGTACTTCGAAGCGGAGAAGATTCTCTGTGTGGATGAGGCGGTCATCGCTCCCATCTACTACTACACGAGGGTGGTCTGCAACAAGCCCTATGTGGAGCGAACCTATCAGCTCGTTGGCGGGCAGCACTGGGAGAAGTGGAAGATCAAAGCGCACTGAACGCAGTATTGGAGCCAGGAAGCCGATTACGGCTTCCTGGCTCTCTCTCGGCAACAGTATCGATCTGACGCTGGCTCGCCGTTGGGCTACGAAAGACCCAAACGGGTTGCATGTCCTCTGGCCGCCATTGCTCGTCTGAACCGCAGACTGAGCCTGTCTCACCTCCTGACCGCCGGCTGACACGCCGTACGATCTCCTAGGCGCTCCCCCTGCTGTCCCCTCCCGGATCTGTCCTTCGTGCATGTGGGTTGTGGTCTGCCCCGGCCGAGTCTGCCATATGCATCTCTGAGCGTTTCCCCGTCATGCTGTCGACGCGCACCTTGATGATGGTCACTTCGGCGAGCGCCTTCTCAGGGTACTCGAAGGGGCGACCCGCGTAGTGCTCCATGATGATGTTCAACCCCTCTGCCTTCTCCTGGACATTGTCTACGAACGAAGCTCTGCCAAACCCGATGATGCTGATGTACCTGACACTCCACTGACACGGTGAATCGCCCGGCAAGAACTCCACGTCAATGTCGGTCTCAAAGCAGACGCGGTCGTTCTGTCGGAGTATGCCAATCTTGCGGCCTGATTGCGCAGAATGGAAGTACAAGCACCCGTCCTTGTACCCGAAGCAGACAGGCACTACGTAGGGAGCCCCCTGATCGCACAGGCCAATGCGGCAGACTCTCGCTCTTTCCAGGATGGTTTCGATCGCGGTGCGGTCGGTGATCTCTTTTTCTTGTCTTCTCATTGTGGCGCATATCCTCAGGTAGTTGGCTGGTGGCAGTCTGATGCCGAGTACTTGTCGCGGCTTCGCCGCGCATTCAGAAGCACTTGCCCCGACTTTAGGTCACGTGGTAAGATTGTACCACCTGAGGCAGGCACCCCACAAGTGCAGCCAGTTTGGCTGACCGATCAGGGCCAGCGTTTCCGAGCGCCCGGAATGGAGGGAGAACGATCATGGCTTTCCGGCCCATTCGTCGAGAGTTTGCGGTTCGGTATTCAGAGAATGTCGTCATCTCCTTTGTGGTCACCTTGCTCGGCATTCGGATCTTCTTGGAGGCCACCGGATACCCCCAGATCTCCCCCGGGAATCTGCACGTCGCGCACGTGCTGTGGGGTGGGTTGTTTCTGCTCGCAGGGGCCCTGGTCGCTCTTATGTATAGGAATCAGGCCCTATTGACGCTCAGTTCCATTCTCACAGGGGTTGGTTGGGGCTTTTTTATCGATGAGCTGGGCAAGTTCATTACTGCCGACAACGACTACTTCTTCCGGCCCGCGGCGCCGATCATCTATCTGACATTCCTGGCCCTCTGGTTTCTGGTTCTGCAACTGCAGAAAGCGCGGACACGGACCCCTGATCATTCTCAGATCTACCACATCTTGGATCGGTTCGAAGAGGTGATTGAAGCCAGCATAGATCGTGCCGAGCTGAACGCCATGAAGCAGCAGCTCTTGCACTTGAGCCAGGATCGGCAGGATGGGATCACAGATGAACTGGCTTTGGCTTTGCTGCACTTTGTGGAACGAGAGGACATCAAGGCGAAGGAAGCGCGGCCTTCCCTGATGACACGGTGGATATCGGGAGTGCGGAGGCTTATCGACCGACTCGTGCTTTCGCAGCGGATGCAGTCTCTGGGCTTCCCGCTGCTCCTCGCACTGTACGGATGCCTGTTGCTGCTGGCCTCGCTCGCGAGTCTGGCACCGCTCCTGTGGCCGTCCTTGTCCGCTGCCCTCCATTCTGGCCTGGACGTGGACCCTTTCTCGTCCAGCACGAACCTGGCGCTCTTCCTGCTCATGAATGCTCTGCGCATCACGGTAGCGGTCATGGCGCTGCGTGCCGCGCGCGATGTGTTCCGACAGCAGCAGGGGGGCTGGCAGACTGCCAGAACGGCCATGCTGCTGGCCATAGCGGCTGCTGATCTTCTTGTGTTCTACTTCAACCAGTTCTCCGCGGCCACCACCACGGTCGTCGATGCTGTCCTGCTGGGCTGGGTCAATGAGTACCAGCGCCGCTCCAGACTTGAGGTGCTGGAATATGTGGTTTGATCGCTCGGTGAGCGGTTCCACACCTACCACTTTCAGGACGCTGGCGTTCTAGGTGGGCTTGATTCTCTTGACGTCGGGCGTTGGCTTGTGGGCCTGTCAGCAGGGGCTGCTGGGCTTCCTCGGATCGCTGCCCGCTGAGGAGTTCACCAGAGATAGAGGCATTCGCTTCAACCGCCACCGGGTGACCACTGCCCGTCTTTGGGAAGCCGAGATCCGCCATGAGAACGAGCACTGCAAACAGGTGCAGCAGTCCTTGGACCAGAGTGGACGGCTGCGGGGAGACGAGCGGTGATCCACACTAACGGTACAGCCTGTGGACTTTCTATTGGTGTGATCGAGACAGGGTGTCGTTGAGCGCTGCCCTGCTTGCCCCTGGTGCCCGTCTGGCGCCAGTGGCATTGCGCTGCGGGCTTGTACTCGGGAGGACTGGCGGCAGTGAGATTTGGAGTGGTTCGGCTACTTCTGGTCGCAGATACACATCTTGGCTTTGATCTGCCATTTCGTCCGCGCGTTGCGAGGAGACGAAGAGGCCGCGATTTCTTCGCCAACTTTGGTCGTGCACTGGAGCCCGCTCTGCGCCAGGAGGTGGACCTTGTGGTCCACGGAGGCGATCTGCTCTTCCGCAGCAGGGTCCCAGAGGCGCTCGTGGAAATGGCCATGGCTCCTTTGGTGAAAGTCGCCCAGACCGGCGTTCCCGTACTCATCGTCCCTGGCAACCACGAGCGATCACGCATTCCCCTGCACCTGTGGACTCTGCATGCCAACATCCGCATCTTTGATGAGCCCAAGACGTTCCTCTTGCGCATCGGAGGTGTTGACATTGCGCTCTCTGGGTTCCCCTTCCGCAGACGGGCACGCGATTCCTTCGGGCAGCTGGTGGTGGATACGGGATACCGCCAGGTCGGTGCGGCCATCCATCTTCTTTGCATACATCAGACAGTCGAAGGCGCGCAGGTGGGTGTCCAGAACTATACCTTCCGGCGTGGCCCGGACGTTGTTCGCGGCAGGGAGATTCCTGGACAGTTCGCCGCTGTGCTCTGCGGGCACATCCACCGCAGCCAGATCCTGACTCACGACCTCGGCGGACAGGCGCTGGCGGCACCGGTCGTCTACCCCGGGGCTGTCGAGCGAACCTCCTTCGCCGAACGGAGCGAGGAGAAGCACTTTGTGATCGCCAGTTTTGCCCCCACCGAAGATGGACGGGGCGAACTGGTCCGCGCGACGTTTGTTCCGCTGCCGTCGCGCCCCATGGAATCGGTCAGTGTCGAGCCCAGTGCGCTCAGCAGTCAGGCACTGATCACACAGCTCCGCAACCAGTTGCGAGCGATGGATGGCGACGCGGTGGTCAGGATACAGGTTCGTGGGCCCGTGTCAACCGAGGCAAGCCGGATCCTGAGCGCGCCGAGCATCCGGTCTCTCGCGCCTCCGAGCATGAACGTGACCGTGAGCTATCATTCAACGGCGCGCTTGGTGGACTGAATCAGCCGCATGGGGCTGGAAGGGAGACCGTAGCGCGTTCAACTGGACATTGTGATGGCTGGCACTGCCGGGATGCGACCGCCGGGGCGCACTGGGAACCGGGGGACGGTCTGTG
>JBFEPU010000125.1:0-8018 GCA_041549915.1 Anaerolineae bacterium
CCCAACAGAGCTCGCCACAGCGTTCTGTTGCCAGTTTTCGCGAGTGACCTCGGCATAGGTGCAGAAGACGCCGCCGGGCTCCAGGTGCTCGAAAGCGGTGACAAAGGCAGCGTAGAGATCCTCTTCGTCTAGCATGTAGTCAATCGAATCGGCGGCAATGACAGCGTCGAAGGTTCTTCCCAGTCTGACTGTTCGCATGTCGCCCAGGCAATAGGTTACGTCTGGATTCAGACGCCTGGCCAGCGACAACATAGCTTCGCTGGTGTCCACCCCTGTGACCTCGACGTGCTTCTTCAGGGTACGGTCGACGTGCCCACCTCCGCAGCCAAGGTCGAGCAGAGTTCTCACACCGATGCGAGAGAATCTACGGATGGTATCGATGAACCCTTGGGCTTCGTCAATGTAGTGGTCAGGCGCGCTGATGATCGGCCAGGTCCAGGCC
Organism: Anaerolineae bacterium; assembly: GCA_041549915.1. Classification (GTDB taxonomy): domain Bacteria; phylum Chloroflexota; class Anaerolineae; order UBA2200; family UBA2200; genus JBFEPU01. Next base: position 443 of record JBFEPU010000125.1, read on the forward strand.
AAATCGGCATACAAGCGGCGCTGATCACTTGACGAGGGTTCATGCCTCTCCATTTGTCCACCCCTGTGGCACAGTCTTGGTGTGCGCACCGCTGCTCACTGCCAGATGCGCCTGAAAGATAGCCAAAGGATCGCGCCGACTGTCTGGTCCTGAAGGCGGATGATTCGGAAGGTGGCAGGGTCAAGAACCCGCTGAAAGCGGCCTCTTGGCCGGTCTTTGTCCCAGTTGGTCCTGTCGGCTAGGTACAGCCCCTACAGGCAGCACAAGGCATACGACGGAGGGGATCGGGAGCCTTCCTCATAGCCAATGGCAAAGCTCGAGTGGCCGCGTCGCCCTACCTTTTCGCTGCTCGCACGCACAGGAAACCTGGCTGTCTACACAACTTTTCATATTCTTGCGGATCTTGCTGGCGGAAATGCTCGGTGGGCAGAGGTTCCAGGATGCGTTCGATAAGAAAGCCTGCTTGCAGCAGCGGGTTTATGAAGGCGCCAAGCGGTCGCCGGTAGGCCGGTACGGTCACTGGGGCGCCGAAGCCTTTCCACACCCAGTGCACCAGCTCAACGTCGAAGTAGTTCCCCTCTGGGTTCAGCATGAAATCAGCGAAGGGGTGGCCAGCAGAGAAGATCAGGTGGCCAGGGCAGCGCAGTAGGCGGTAGAATTCGCAAAACACCTGGGTCCAGTCTTCCACATAGTCCAGCGCCAGTGCACTGAGAACGAGGTCGAAAGAGCCGTCCGGGAAAAAGCCAAGCGGCTGGCCAAAGTCGGCCTGCAACACACGGGCTTTGCTCCCAAGCCTCTCTCGGGCCAAACGCACCATCTTCGGACTCGCGTCCAGTGCGACAACCTCAGCTCCGTGCTCGGCAAGCCACTCGGCATATACCCCGGGCCCGCAACCAACATCCAGGATCCGCTTGCTTGCGACTTTCGGCAAGAGGGAAAGCGTAGCTGGTCGTTCATAGTACGCATTGTGTGGTTTGGTGTCTACCTTGGCCGCGTAGGCCTCGGCCATAGCTTCGTACGCATCCAGAGCTATGGGCTTGGGACTCACCTGCTACTCCTTACCGCATGAAAGCACATGCGTATTGGTCATTTGAGCGGTACGGCTTGGCGGCAAAGCCTACCTTCCCGGCATTGGACAGTGCCTCCGCCATCCGAAAAGCAGGATGGGCCGATTATAGTGCACGCACGGTGAAGCCGCAAAGCATGAGCGGCTGGGCAGCACCTACCGGTACACGGCAGCTGCCAGGCCCCGGTGTGATGTCCTGGACACCGCACATCTTTGGCTTGACAAAACTAGGTAGCCACGCTATAGTATTGTGGATACCAGTTGTCGACCTTTGGTTCGATACCACTCTACCGTCCATATGCGGCTTTGCCGCGATCGTTGGCAAGTCGCCTCCACTTTGTCACAGTAGCGTCCATGAAGAGCGCTGGCGGACACCGCAAAGGAGGAATGATGCGTAGAAGGTGTACAGTACGGGTTGGGCTGGTTCTTTTTGTTATGTGTATCGTGGCCGCTGCAATGGCTGGCCTGCTGCTCAGTCAGACAGCCACACGCAGCAGAGCCCAGGAAGTCTCGACAGAGGTGGTATTCCGACAGGGGAAAGATGGCTACAAGGGCTCCACGGATACGCGCATCTTCCGCGCTGAGCCCGACCAGAACTATGGGTGTCCGGAAGGTCAGACGAATGCGGAGTGCGAGCTTCAGCTAGGCCAGAACCAAGGGCTTCACTCCCTGGTCCGATTCGAGGTGCCATCCTGCAGTGAGGTTGATCCCGGTGCGCCCTGCATCCCTGAAGACGTGTTCATCTGTGAGGCGAAACTGCGCCTCTACGCGCACAACTGTGGGCAGCAACCCTGCAGAACGATCGAGGCCGGGGCCTACGAGGTGCTCCGCACCTGGGAAGAGAGCGAAGCCACATGGAACATGGCCACCGTCTCTGATGCCTGGCAGGAGGAAGGATGCGAGGGCGAGACCGACCGTTCTCCTACACTGCTGTCTGAGCGGACGATTTACCAGATTGGCTACTATGAGTGGGATGTGACTCCGGCGGTGAGACACTGGGTCCAGGAGCCGGCCTCGAATCAGGGACTGATCATCCGACAGACCGACCGTTGCGACGCATTGCTGGGATGCGAATGGGACATCTGGCATTCCGAGTATGGGTTCCTAACGGATGACCCTGTGCGGCCAGCGCTGGTTGTGCGGTACGCCACTGAGCCGGGCAGAATCGTGCTGGTCAAGACCTCGATCGGCGGCGACGGCACCTTCCAGTTCACAAGCCAAACACTGGCCCCGCCGTCGTTTTCGCTGACCACCATCGCTGGCAGCGCCGCGAGGGAGTTTGACAGCCTGCCACCTGGCACCTACGATGTGTCGGAGACCGATCCCGGTCCGGACTGGGAATTGACCAGTGCGACTTGTGACGACGGCAGCGACCCCAGCGCCATTGACCTCGGCTGTGGCGAGACAGTCACCTGTACGTTTGCGAACACCAAGCTCGGCAAGATCGTGGTGGTCAAGAATGCTCTAGGGGACAACGGAACATTCGACTTCACCAGCCAGACGCTGACGCCATCCGCTTTCTCCCTGACTACGGTCGGATTCACCGCATCAAGAGAGTTTGCCAGTCTGCAGCCGGGCACCTACGACGTAGCCGAGGCCGGCCCCCCGCCTGGCTGGACGCTTATCAGCGCCACCTGTGACGATGGGAGCAATCCCGCCGCCATAGACCTCGATCCTGGCGAGATCGTCACCTGCACATTCACGGATCGAGCGGACGTGGGCACGATCGTGGTGGTCAAGAACACCATCGGGGGCGACAGCACCTTCGAATTCACCAGCCAGACATTGACGCCGTCACCCTTCTACCTGACCACCGTGGGAGGCACTGCGAGCAGGGAGTTTGGTGGCCTCGCGACAGGCACCTACGACGTAGCCGAGAGCGATCCGCCGCCTGGCTGGACGCTAATCAGTGCCACGTGCGACGATGGCAGCCAGCCCAACGCCATCAGTCTCGATAGCGGGGAGACAGTCACGTGCATCTTCACCAATCGCGGACGGTTTCAGATCTACCTGCCCGTCGTGCCAAGACAGCGGTGCATCCCAGAATGTGTGCAGTGGTCCTGGGAGGAACCGTTCAACTTTAGCAGCGATGCCGCTGAGTACCTCAGGGCACGGGATTGGGACTGGGACTTGGGCGGCGGCATGTTTGACATCACACAGGATGGCTGGCTCAAGGTGGAGACGACACGGAGGCCGAGCCAAGACGATCCAGATTTGTCGCAGGACAAATGGATCTTCCCCATCTTGTGGCGCAACCTGCCGGATCTCGGTTCGTGTTTCTGCATCGGGATCAGGTTCAAACATACACAGCACGCGCCCTATGGCACCACGATTGCCGCCAACTCTGCGACTATCAGTGGCGAGTTGTTCCAGCCTGCGAGGCGATACAGAGGCACACCGGAGGGAATTGAGAACGTCCTCAGCCTCCATCAGAATGACGAGCTGTTCCAGGCTCGGATCATCGATCCGCCCTGGCAAGGAGTGTGGAGGGGTACCCCTGACGAGGAACCGCACTGGGCGTACGTTACCCTGGAGATCAATGAGTATAGCCTGTACGTGGACTGCAGGCCAGGAGAGCCTCTTTGTGACCCAGCGGCCCGCGTCACATCGGATCTCCGGCCGGGCAGCATTCACGTCGGCAGCCACGATGATCGGAGTGCGGAGCAGGGAGAGGACAAGTTGCCCTGGTGGACAGAAGTGTGGGTCGACCACATAGGCATCTGGTCCCTGGCATTGTGGCCATAGCGGGGACGGTCGCAGTCTGCCTCTCTTAGCCATCTCCAACGATGGTCCATAGGCTTGCTGCGAGGCTTCCAAAGTTCTTCGGACTTTGGAAGCCTCCGGCTATTTGATGCCCGACAGAATCCTCGCCATCATCTCCGGGTCATCGCGCAGCAAGCCGGCGCCCGGCAACCGCTGCAGCAGCTCCGGCAGATTGGCATCACGGTAGAACACCTCTTCGAACAGCGGCATCGCCTCGTCCATGCGCCCCAGATCCGCCAGCGTCACCGCCTGCCAAAACGGGAGTTCGGGGATCTGTGGGGACATCTCGGCAGCGGTGCGATACTCCTGCAGCGCCTCCTCCACCCGATCCTCTCCAAGAAACGCATCGCCCCGGTTCATGTGCTCGTACGCGCGCTGAAGGTGCAGCAAGCGCCGGAGTTCCACCAGCGGCTCCGCATGATCCTCCACCCGCAGTTCCAACTCCACTCCTGTCCAGGGCTCCGGGCTTGGTTCAGCCGCGACGATGAGGATCGCTGCACTCTGCTTGCCCCGCAGATCACCACCAGCGGACTGCGCTGCATCCAGCGCAGCTAGCAGGCGGTCTGCCAGGTCGCCCTGCGCGTCTCGATAGGCACGCGCCATGGCCGGCCAGACCTCGCGGTTGGCCATGATATTCGCCTGGACACTGAAGCCATCACCAGCAACATGGCCGGCCTCGGCAATGCATCGTACTCCGGTGTGGACAGCAACCCGCCCCTCGCTGTCCACCATCGCCACCTGACGCAGTTCGCGCTCATCGTCGCCTGCGATAAGCTCAGCCAGTGTCTGGCCCGCCGAACTACCTTTGCGCATGCCGTCCAGGCCCCGCGGACCATAGGACACCTCGACCATTGATTGGGTCGCCACCGCACCCACGCCAGCCTCCGCCCAGCATACCATGCGGCCGACCGAAAACCAGTGAGACTGGACAGCCACGCCAAGCTGGCCGGTCGCTGGATCACGTGCTACGATCGAATAAGTGCTAACCAGCTTAGAGGGACGAAATTGTCGGTGACTCATTGTATCCTCCATATCGCAAGTGACGTTTTGCATGACGCAGCAATTGCAGTGCGAACGGGGCACCAGGACAAGATCTGCATCCTAGAAACGGATCTCCAGTCCCTGGGCGCCGACTGCGGCAATCGTGTACACATTCCCGCCGGTTACAGAGGGCTGTGTGTCAGCACCATTCTGGAGACCCGCAACGGCGATTCAGGTATGGAGCGCAGCGCACGAGGTCGGCATCGCAGCGGCCTAGGCCTTTCTTATAAAGACCCTGGCGTGCTCGCTTTCGCCAAACGACTGGATCTGCTCGGGCTTGTCCGAAAAGAACTCGTCAATCGCCCTCTTGGCCCCTGGGAACTCTGTCCGGGGATCATCGTACTCATCGAAAACGATGTACCCGCCTGGGAGCACTCTGTCGTACAGGAATTCGAGGCACACTTTGTAGGATTCGTACAGATCGCAGTCCAGGTGAACCAGAGTGAACCGCTGGTTCGCGAGATGGGGCAGGGTATCTTCAAAAAACCCCTTCAACAGCACTACCTGGTCAGAGAACCCCAGCCTGTTGATTCTCCCACTGAGCTCCGCGAAGGACACGTCTCCGAAATAGCCCTCTTTTGCCATAAAGTGAAACCGCCCGTCGCCGTAGGCGTCCTTGACCGTGGGCTCCGGAAAGCCTTCGAAGGAATCCAGACCGAATACCTTGGCGCCCATCCCGCGCTGTCTCAGTAGATGTGCCATTCCTAGCAGCGTCCTGCCGCGGTAAACTCCACACTCGACGACAGCCCCATCAAATGGATCGATGGAGTTGATGGCCCGCTGCAGAGTGCTGAAGCTTGGCCGATTGCCCACGTGTCCGATCCCTAGAACAGTGAGGACAGAGTCCGGGCAGCGGTCGACATTCCTCCTGTAATAGGGAGCCAGTATGGGGGTGAGTATTCGACGTATCGTGGTCACGATCCGCAGACCAACCCGACTGCGAACGATCCGCTCCCGTAGTGTCATCTTCAACTCCTGCCCTGTGGTGTGGCCCACGGACCCTTTGAGCTCTCCCGCCAGAAGCGGTACAATCGAGCGGGCCCGTTTCTGCAGAGATGGTGCGATAAGGGCATTCAAGTATAGCACGCCGCGCGTGCCGGCCAAAACTGCGGCGCTCCTCACCAGCAAGGGCTGGGGCCAAAGCCAGACTGGATTCCGGGCTCATGGGGCCAGCGGCCACCGGCAGACTTTGAAGATGACGCACGCTCGCCGATAGACGAGGAGGATGGATGGTGACCCAGGTTGAGTACAGACAGCCCGGTACAGGTCCTGGTCTACCCCGCGAGATGGGACGATGACGCCTGGCGCTGTCTGCTGCTTCACCGTATCCTTGGGCGTGGGTGTTTCTGGCAAGGTGTGAGCGGTGACGCAGAGTGGGGCGAAACGCTCGACCAGGCAGCGCCCCGCGAACTGGTAGAGGAGACTAGGTTGCGCCCGATAGGTCTTCATTGCACGGATTATAGCTATGCCTTTGCCCTGCAACAGGAATGGCAACCTTACTATGCACCCGGCACAACAGAAATCGCGGAGCGCGTCTTCTTGGCCATCGTGGAAGGACAGCAGCCCATGATCAGCGCGGCGGAGCATGACGACTGGTGCTGGTGTACGTACCGCGAAGCTCTCAATCTGCTCCGCTGGCCAGGGAACGTCCGAGCACTCCAGTGCTGCGAAAGGATACTGCGACGGATCGGCAAGGATACCACCCACGCCGAAGGCAGCTGGCAATTGCTTGACGGTGCGGGTGCAATCGGGTATCATTGACCGGGAAGAAAGCACCCGCAGCCACGCCTGCTGCCAGAGAGCGACTTTGGCGAGCTGCGGCTTAGGCCACATGTAGCGCGGAGATCGGCACAATTGCTAACCAAATCGAAGGCTCCTCGGCGAAAACGAAGGTTGACTGTTGAACGGGTTGCGCCCGCCCTGGCTTTGCTCGCAAAAGGTTCCTACGCAAGGGAGGCTGCAGAGCTGGCAGGAGTGTCTGTCGCAACCGTGCTCAACTGGATGGATTGGGCCTGGAAGCACCGTGACCAAGTAAATGCCTACTTGCGAGAGCGTTACCCTGACTTGCAGGAAGACAAACTACAGTATTTGTGGGAGCGAATCGAACGTCGCCGAGCGAGGCGCCGACGGCGGAGAGACTTTGCAGAATGGCGCTCTTCTGGATAGCGTGCGGAGATTCGCTCACCGCGATCAGAAGGCTCGCAACGGAGGTGCCGAGACTTGACCGAGATTGCGGACACGGCGATCCGATTTCTACGTGGCTTGATTCGGTTCGATACGACAAATCCGCCGGGAAACGAGCTTCCGGCTGCGGAGTACATCGCGTCCATCCTGCGACAGGAAGGAATAGACCCAGTCGTGCTGCAGTCGGCGCCAGGACGGGGCAACGTCCTCGCGCGGTTGTGCGGGAACGGTTCGGCTAGAGCCCTGCTGCTCCTGTCACACATTGATGTGGTGCCTGCAGATCCCCACGAATGGGATCGCCCTCCGTTTTCCGCCGAGGTGGCGGATGGCTATGTGTGGGGCCGGGGTGCAGTAGACACCAAGCAGCTCACAGCGATGCAGCTTGCCACGATGCTGACGCTCAAGAAAGAGAACGTTCCTCTGAAGCGAGACGTTGTCCTGGCCGCCACGGCGGACGAGGAGGCTGGCGGCGTGCAGGGCATGGGCTGGCTGTCACAGCACCATGGCGAATGGTTCGACTGC